>NZ_JADBQL010000040.1:0-23189 GCF_014895905.1 Enterobacter cloacae complex sp. P15RS
CACCCGCCCAGCGCCCCCTCACACGCCAGCATCATCAGCGTCGTCTCATCCTCCTGTACCGATAAAATCTCCATACCCACCGGCCCCCCTTTGCGGCTCACGCCGCACGGCAACGTTATTGCCGCCAGACCGCTGATGGCGGCCAGCTCCGGCGCGCAGCCGGGCGGGATCATCTGGCACCCTTCCGTGCTGGCGGCAGCAGGCGAATACGGAATGTATTTGAGCAAAGATAACATGCTGATTGCGCAGGAGGCTGGCGACCCGCAGCCTGCTCCCGCCGCGCTGCTAACGCCGCTGTCAGAGAGCTATATTGCCGGGCTGCGCGACTACGGCGTTGAGGAGAGCGCGCGGTAACCGGCGATGACCGCTGCTGGTCAACACAGGGACTGCCGGATTCGGTGCTGCCGGGACACGACGGCGAAATTGCGCCGGTCATCGGTTTTGGCATTTCACAGGATCGGGATTCCGCTCCCGCTATCGTGAGTCCGCACGGTTTTTCCGTCGAATGGCTGCGTCTTGCTGAGGATCACGTTGTGGGCCGACACCTGTGTCCGGATATTCAGGTCATCATGGTCTTTAAAGGCCAGCTGGAGGTCACATGGAACGAGGCGATCCTGCAACAGGCGAGAGAACACAATCGCTGTCTCGATCCCGATGGCTACGTGGCCGATGCCGACATCCTGCCCTCCACGGCCCGTCGGGCCGGTGCAATACTGGAGAAATGGCAGGCGGATGCCTGACTGGGTTTATTACCGTCATCACGATACTGGCGCAGATTGTTAACTGCGCCCATTCCGTCCCTCACCAGACCTTCTCCACGGTCAAACATTATCCGACCATCGCCTTCTCCAGAACGGTAATATTTTTCCCTGCAACGTTTTCCACCGTGAAATTATCGGCATACAGCAAAATGAGTTTCAGTCCTCTGCCACTTTCAGCCAAAAGACAGCCGTCGAACGTCACGTCTTCACGCCCCGCCGCGAGACGTTCAGCAGGAAAGGCATCGCCATCGTCCGTAAAACGCAGCGTCGCGCCCGAGCGGGTAGCGATGAACTCCACGGTGAAGCAACGTTCCGGGTCCTCATGTAGCGCATGGCGAATAATATTGGTTGCCGTTTCACAGGCGGCGAGATCGAGCGCAAAGCGCCAGTCATCACTGACGGACAGCGAAGCCATCTGACGTTCAAGCCACGCCGCGAGCGGCGAGACTGAGCTTAACGAGGCGGGAAGCGTGATGTCGTTAGCCACGGTCAACTCACTGATTAAGCAGCGCAAGTGCCGTAGCGCGATCCGGGCAGATGCGAAAAATGCGATCCATACGGGTCAGGGTGAACATGTTGCGTATACCAGGGTTCAGCGCGCACAGCACCATGTCACCTTTACCGTTCATCATTTTGAGCAGCGATACAAGCGCGCCCAAACCGCTACTGTCGATGAAATCGATTTTGCTGAAGTCGACAATCAAAGCTTTACGATCCTCACCGAGCTCCCGGATGACGGCATCTTTAAAGGCCGCCGCCACCGAGGCGTCAAGTCTTCGCACCGAGGGCGTCATGATATTCACGCCGGGATGCCTTTCTGTATCAATATTCATTGTCTTTCTCCAGTACGCTCAATAATTAACAGGGAAACATCGTCGGCCATTGCCAGGGGTTCCCGGCGTTCCCCACTGCGCCAGTGAACAAGGTGCTGCGCAAACTGCGGTAAGAGCTGTTCCAGCGCTAGCGTGGCATCACGCTGAAGCCGATGCTGCAATCGCGCCTGCCCAAACTGTTCGTTATCAGGGTTCTCACACTCGGTAATACCATCACTGAACAGGCAAAGTCGTTCGCCCGGTGCCAGCGAGAAGTTCACGTCTGTCCAGCTCAGATCCGGCATCAATCCTACCGGCGCGCCGCCTTCACCGACCGTCCTGATCTCGCCGTCAGGGTTCACAATAAAGGGAGTGGGATGCCCGGCCTGGCAAAGCTTGCCTTCACCTGTCGACAGGTCGATAACACCGTAAATCATGGTGAAATAGCTCATTATCTCCACCTCTTCGCTGCAAAAGCGACCGTTCAGGATCCGAACGACGTCCGCGGGAGAGGCAACATCGCTATCGTCCGCAAACAGAAAACGCTCCACCGCCCTGCCATGCAGAAACTGACGGGCCACGGCAAGCGACATCATCGCCGCGCCGACGCCGTGCCCGGATACATCCACGCAGTAGAATCCCAGGTGATTGTCCAGCGGGAAGACATTGAAAATATCGCCAGACACCCAGGCTGACGGCAGGAAAATCCAGTCGGCAAAATAATCCCGGTAGCGCAGCTGATGCGCGGGCAGCACCGACTGCTGGATCCGTGCCGCCACCTCAAGGTCTTGCTCTATCTGCCTTAGCGCCTCGCTGAGGCGCGCATTACGCGCAGCAAGCGTGGCTTCAAGGGACAAAACCCGTGCCCCCGCGTGCAGTCGCGCCCGCAGCTCACTCTGCTCGACCGGCTTATTGAGAAAATCATCCGCCCCGGCGTCAAACCCCACCGTCAGATCGCCCGGCTCTTCGCGCGCGGTAAGCAAAATTAAATAAACATAATGTCCAAACTGACGGCTGCGAACCTCCCGGCACAATGTCAGGCCATCCATTTCCGGCATATCCCAGTCGCTGATCACCAGGCTGACGGGCTGGTTTTCAAGGATCTCAAGCGCGGCGACGCCGTTCTCCGCCTCGTAGACGATGTATCCCCACTGCGTCAGCATTCGGCTGAGCAGGCGACGATAAACCAGTGAATCTTCAACAATCAGGACGTGCTGTGACACCCTACGCCCTCCTAAAGCGGTAAGAACCAGATGACGCTGACGGTGCCTTCCCGGAATTTGCCGCTGCCGCTCTGGTGGCCGGGGTAACGGGTGCCGGAATAGTTAGCGTACTGAACGGAGAATGAACCCGGCGTATAGCCCGCGTAGCCAAAGCTATAGCTATAGTCGCCGTTCCAGGGCTGTTGCTGGCTGCTGTCCGGGAACCAGAACGCCGTAGCGCGCACGAAGAAATGCTGCTTAAAGGTATAACCACACCCGCCCAATACCACGTTTTTGTTTTTGCGGATATCGTTGCTGTCCAGATCGTAATAGCGCGGAACCCAGCTGTAGCCCATCTGGCAAATGATGGAGTCGCCTTTGTTGATCAGGAGCGTATTCTCCACGGGCTTCGGCAGTGAAAATTTATACGCCAGCGTCACGGCCCCCTGTTCAAAATAGGTGTGACGACGCGTTCCAGACGTCCAGAAGCGGTTATCCCCGTAATTGCTGTACACCAGGCTGACCGTGTTGGCATGCCAGTCGTCATAGCCAAAGCTGTAACGAAAATCAGCCGTATAGCGGCTGGTGTCCGTCACCGGCAACCGCGATGTCACGTTGGCAAACCAGTAACTGTAGGGTGAGTATTGCAGGCTGAGATTGAGCGTCTGGTTGTATTTACGTTTCTGCTCCGCGCTGTCCGAGCTGTTCGGGATGGTCATCCACTGCTCTTTCAGTCCGGAACTAAAGCTCAGCGCGCCAGAGAAGACGTCTTCATTCCCCGAGAACAGGCGACCCCAGCGGCTGGTGAACACGCCTGCCTGCACCGGCTCGCCGTTCTTGTCACGTAGCGATTCCGCATCGTCCTTCGGCGCAGCCTCTATGCCGGTGGCAACGCACAACAGCGCACAGGTCAGCAACAATTTATCCCGCATCTGCCCTTCCTTAGTTAGGTATCCAGCGCGCGGCGACGTTATATTTCGCCATCAGCCACAGCACGCCCAGCGTCACCGCGTGGATGAAGGTATTCACAACCCAGTCCTGGCGCCACAGATCGAACGTGACGAACTGGCTTACCAGGAATACGACGTAGACGTGCAAAATAAAGGTGTAAAGCGAATGCTGACCAAGCGGGATGAGAAACCAGCCCGCCAGGCGATACAGCGGCTGCCAGCACCAGGTCAGCAGCAGATAGACCGTCACCATCAGGCTGATATCGTTCACGACCCTGACGGGTCCAAGGCCATTTTTTGCCGCCCAGGTATGATAAAACGCGTTAAAGTTCTCGGGTGAAAGGCTGTGCATGAGCAGCGCGGGGGGCATAAACGGGTTGGTATGATTCTGCGCAATAAAGCCAAGCACCAGCGCAATCATTACCAGCGCCACGAGCACCACCTTACCGGCGGGGGTGCGGGCAAAAGAGATCAAATCTTCTTTGTACCAGCCGCTGCACATTCCCAGCACAAAAATGAACTGCCAGGCCAGCAGCGGAAACGCGAATTCAAACTGAGACGGCGTCACGCGCACCGGCCATATCTGCCAGCAACCGTAAACGAGCAACGATAACCCCAGCAGCCAGTAGACGTATCCTCTCTGGAGCATTCCCAAAAACAGCGGACTTAACAGCAGAAGAAAAATATAGAGCCCAAGAATTTGCGTTTGATGAGGACCAATTTGCAGGTAGAGGACAATGTTAAACCAGGTTTCTCTAATTTGCGGTGTCACCGGATACAATGCCCAGGTTGTACCTGAGTAACGATCGGTAAAATGGGTAACCTCAAAGACGTTAATAAACGGAAGATACCCTAACAGCAAAAATGAAAGAATAATGATGATATTTACACGATATATTTTCCATGCGCGCAGATATAACCCCCAGGATATCGTCAATAATACCGCTTTTTGCAATCTGGCACGGTTTAACATTCCCAGCATAAATCCGGAAAGGATCACAAATCCTTCAGCACCGGTGACCAGACCAAACCTTTCCCAGGTGAATATATTAAATATCGACATCACTTCCGTGTGCGCCACCACCATCATTACTAACGCGATACCGCGCATAAAATCAATACGTAAATCACGTTTATCCGACAGGACGTAACGCCATGCTGTTGGTTTTTCAGTATCTTTTCTTATAAGCACAGGCGCAATCTGGCTCATGGGGCGTCGCGTTCTCCATGCTAAAAAGTTTCTTGTATTTTATTTAGATAGCGTAAAGAAAAGCATCTGGCAATTTTTGACAACGCCTCCGATATTATTAAGCGTAGTTAACGATTATTTAAGCATGCCTGAAAGATCGGTTTTTTACGCCTCTGGAATTATTTTATCCACCATCTACACTTACTTTACTTTTTGTTTTAGCGGACGTTATTTTCTGTTTTGCGCTCCCTGTCGGTAACGGGTCAGTTATTAATAGCCATCGTGGAATCAGGATATCCTTCTCTATGGATTTTTATTTTTCCCGTTTTGAACATCGCCAGCCGCCTGAACCGCTTAAGACACCGCGCTGGGTAATGCTAACATGGCAGGTATTAGCGGTTGCCGCGCTGATTTTAGGCGCTAATTATCTTTACTGGCGCTGGACAGCCTCCTTAAATACCGATGCGCTGTGGTATGCCATTCCGCTGGTATTGGCGGAAACGCTGGCCTGGATCGGCACCGTGCTGTTCACCATTAACCTGTGGAAAGAGGACGATCCGCCGCAAAACTCGCCCCCGGTTGAGATCAATGACTGCCTGCGCCCCGAAGACGCGGAAGCATCCAGACCCCTGAAGGTCGATCTCTTTATCGCAACCTATTCAGAAGACGTGGAGCTGGTCAGGCTTTCTATTCGGGACGCCATGAAGATGGTCTACCCGGTTCCGCTGGACTATAAAGTGCACGTGCTTGACGACGGTCGACGGCCAGAAATGAAAGCCGTCTGCGATCAGGAAGGCGCCAACTACATCTCCCGCCAGACCAATATTGGCTTCAAGGCCGGTAATTTGCGAAACGGACTTGAGCAAACCGACGGAGATTTTCTGATCATTTGCGATGCCGATACCCGGGTATTCCCCACCCTGCTCAGCCACACGCTGGGCTACTTTCGCGATCCTGACGTCGCCTGGGTCCAGACGCCGCAGTGGTTTTTCGACCTGCCGGAAGGGGAAAACCTGGCGCGCTGGCTTGGGCGGAAAGCGGGCAAACCGGGATACGGTTTGGGATGGCTTGCGCAGAAATTCATCGGGCCGGTGACCATTGGCCGTGACCCCTTTTTTAACGATCCGCGCATGTTTTATGACGTGATTTTACGCCGGCGAAACTGGGCCAACGCCGCTTTCTGCTGCGGTGCGGCCTCTGTACACAGGCGCGAAGCGGTAATGCAGGCCGCGCTGCGCAGCTATGTCTGGACGGTGGAAGAAGAGGTTGAGCGCCACACGCGGGATATACGCGATCCCGTCATGCGTGAAACCCTCCAGGATGCCATGCGCCCTCACGTGGCTTTCGACACAGAGCTCACGCCCTATAAGTTTCACGTTTCGGAAGATATTTATACCTCCATCCTGCTCCACGGCGATGCCGCCCGCCGCTGGCGCTCGGTGATGCACCCGCGGATCGAATCGAAAATGCTCTCTCCGCAGGACATGCTGACGTGGATGATCCAACGCTTCAAATACGCCGCGGGTTCACTGGATATTTTGTTCCACGACAATATTTTCAGCCGCCGCCGTTTTAAGCTTTCTCTGCCGCAGACCCTGATGTATGCCACCACCTTCTGGTCCTATCTGGCCTGCGTGTGGAACACCATTTTCCTGATATCGCCCATTGTTTACCTGTTTACCGGCATTCCGCCTGTTTCAGCCTGGTCAGAGCCCTTTTATCTTCATTTTTTACCCTTTTTCATCATGTCGGAGCTGGCCTTTATGTTCGGCACCTGGGGGATTTCAGCCTGGGACGGCAGAGCGTCATATCTCTCCTTTTTCTCAATGAACCTGCGTGCGCTCGATACGGTACTGCGCGGTGAGCAGATCAAATTCCACGTCACGCCGAAAGAGCGGCAGACGGGCAGGTTTCTCTATCTGGTGAAACCGCAAATCGCCATCGTCGTGCTCACCCTGGCCGGGCTGATTTGGGGCGGTATTCAGGTCGCTCGCGGGCAGGTGGACGATCCCTCCGGCTACGTCATCAACATCTTCTGGGGCGCAGTCAACATTGCCGCCATGCTGCCGCTGATCTTCGCCGCCATGTGGACCCCGGCTGAAGAAGAGGTGAGCAAATGAGAAAACGCGACGCGCTTTTGTCAGCCCGCAGCTACCTCACGATCCTGCTCGGCTTTCTGCTGGGATTCGCCATCGTCGTCTGGGTTGAAAAACAGATGCCAACACGCGTTGAGGGCAGCGCGGGGATGTCGCTGAGTAACGATTTCCCGCCCCTGCCCGCGCCGCGTGAGCTGACATTCGAAGAGGCCATCTGGGGGCGGGTAGCCTGGCAGTATTATGTGAACAATACGCAGCCGAATGGTCTGGCCAACGCGCACGACGGCGAGCCCTGGCTCAGCCTGTGGAGCACCGGCAGCTATCTGTTTGCCGCTGTAGCCGCCAGGCAGCTCAACATTCTTACTCCCGACGAATTTGATGAACGCATCGCGGCCGCACTGGCTGCTCTCGCCCGTCTTCCGCTCAACCCGCAGGGGCTGCCCGCCGCCTATTACCATGCCGACACGCTGGAAGCCCTGGGTAAACCGGACGCCTCGGCTATCGGCTTGGGCCGCCTGCTTAACGCCCTGCAAACGTTGCTGTGGCGCTACCCCCAGCATGCCGCCGACGTGCGCAATCTTTTAGATCGCTGGAAGTTGGGCGCCCTGATTGCCCACAACACCAGCAGCCAGGCCGCGGTCCCGCTCCACCACTGGGCGCTGGCGACGGACGAGCCGCGAAACAGCTTCGGCTATCGCCTGTATGCCAGCCATACGCTTCGGCTGATCGACAGCGCGGCGGGGCTGGCGGTGACGAACCCGCCGGAAGGGCAGCAGATGATCGACATCGACGGAATAATGGTGCCTGATGAAGGGCTACGCACCCCGTGGGGTCGGCAGCCTTCGCTTATCAGCCTTCCCTATTTATTAACGGGCCTTGAGCTGGGTTTCGACGCGCAGAGCGCCGAAATTGCCTGGCGCATAATGCAAATCCAGCAGCGACGTCACGGCCTGCGGGTCCGCAAGCCGCCGATCAGCACCGATTACGCCGAGCCCGCGCCGGATTACGTCAACGATCTGCCCGATCGCCAGCCGCTGCAAAATAGCGCTCTGCTTGACGCCACGCCGGAGCAAACGGCGATAACCTCGACCCGCACCGCCTTTGCCTGGTACGCCCTGTTCCGCAACGGCTGGAGCGAAGCGCTGCGCCAGCAGGTGCAGAAGCTACAGGTGCCGGGTAAGGGCTGGCAGCGCGGGCTTAACCTTAACAACAGCGTGAACGAGATCGTTGACGCCGATACCAATGCGGTCGTCCTTGAGAGCCTGGCGTACATTGCTCACGGTCAGATGCTTTGTCTGGCCTGCCCTGGCCCCGCCACTCCCCCCACATCTTCAGCAGGAGCGAAGCCATGAAGCTGAAATCAATACTCTTTTTTCCTCTTCTGGCCGGGCTTGTGGCAGGCTGGCTCTCACTCTCTGCGGCCCAGGCAGCGACCGGCCTTCCCGCCTCGGATTACCCGCCGCGTAGCGGGGAACTCACGCCTCGGGAGATGACCATTGCCAAAAACGCCTGGCAATATTTCGTTGTGAACTACCAGCCCACTACCGGGCTGGTGAATGCCGTCAATAAATTTCCCTCAACCACCATGTGGGACAGCGCCTCCTACATGGCCGCGATGACGGCCGCAAGGGAGCTGGGGATTATTGATAAAGCCGAATTCGATCGCAGAATGCTGAAATTACTCGCCACCCTCAACAAACTGGATTTGTTCCGCAACGAACTGCCCAACAAAGCCTATAACACCATCACCGCCCAGAAGGTTAACTACCAGAACAAACCTGGCGAGATTGGCTTCTCGGCGCTGGACATCGGCAGGATGCTGATCTGGCTGAAGGTCATTAAGGAGCGCTATCCGGAATACAGCAACAGCATTGATAACGTAATGCTGGGATGGAATTTCACCAACGTCATCAACCCCTGCGGGATGATGTACGGCGCCTACCTGGAAAATGGCCAGCCAAAGTACGTGCAGGAAGGGCGGCTGGGCTATGAAGAGTACGGTGCTGCGGGCTTTGCGCTGTGGGGCTTTGGCACCTGTCAGTCGAGCCAGCCCCAGCCCTACGAGCTGGCTGAGATCTACTGCGTTATGGTGCCCTATGACTCGCGCGATCCGCGCCTCACCAGCCAGCATAACTACGTCGTCACCGAATCCTATGTGCTTTACGGCCTGGAATTTGGTTTCGACAAGCCGACGGACAGGGAGAACAGCCCACGCGATTACTCTCATCCGTGGATGAAAAACTTTGCCGACAGGGTTTACCAGGCTCAGGAGAATCGCTACGCCATCACCGGTATTTTATCCGCTCGCTCTGAGCATCAACTCGATAAGTCCCCCTACTTTGTCTACGACACCGTTTTTAGCGACGGCTTCAACTGGAACACCATTACCGATAAAGGCGTGTACGTTCCCAACACGGCCGCCGTCTCGCTGAAAGCGGCGCTCGGGATGTGGGTTCTCTGGAATTCGCCTTATACCGACCGCCTGCTGGACGCCATTGAAAACGCCAACGAGGCAGACAAAGGATACTACGAAGGGCTGTACGAAAACGGCGACGGCCCCATCAAAGAGTTCACCGCCAATAACAACGGGATCATGCTTGAAGCCCTGTTGTTCAAGAAAGAGGGCAAGCTGTTGCAGTTCAACAGCGATAATCCCAAAGATCGCCACTTCGCCCCTTCCCTGTGGGAGAAAAAGCTGGTGGACCTCTTTGAACCCAATAATGCCTCGCGCAACCGCCCGTTCCTGAACAGTACGCCAGCGGTGAAGACATGGTGTGAACAGACCGGAACCACCCTGCGCACCAAACCCGGTTGCCAGGCCTGTCAGTGTGCCACCTGTAATACGGACGAGCCTGTAAAACTGCCGCCGGTGACCGCACAATGCTTAAGACCTTAGCCCGCGGGCTGGCTGCCGCCGTCCTCATTCTTATTATCGCCTTCGTCCTGTTCCGCCAGGAGGGCGCAGGGTGGCGCTGGCTGACCAAAGGTGGCTGGCACACCACCGCACGCGTCAGTAGCCTGACGCCTCAGGAGCGGGAGTGGGCGCGTATCGCCTGGCGCTATTTTGACAATAATACCCAGCCTCAGACAGGGCTGGTCAACGGCAGCGATAAACAGCCGCGCGTTACGCTGTGGCAAATGGGCGATACGCTTATCGCCCTGCTGGCTGCCCGCGAGCTTGATCTTATCCAGGCGGACGAATTCGACGCCCGGCTGACGCGCCTGCTCGGAACCCTCAATCGTCTGACGTTGACCGAAACCCGCACCCCCGGAAGGCTCTATTCCAGCCGAACGGCGTCGCCCATCGATTTCACAGGAAAACCGGCCCCGCGCGGCTGGTCGGCAAAAGATATGGCCCGTCTGATGCTGGCGCTGCGGCTCGCAGCCGAGCGTGCCCCTGAGTACCGTGAATATCTTGATAAAATCATCCTGCGCTGGAATTTCTGTCCGGTGTTGGATAAGGACGGGGAGCTGTGGTCTGCGTCCGTGCAAAACGGGCAGCCGGTGGTGCGCGACGAGCTGCGGCTGGGTGAAAGCGAATATGCCGCCAGCGCGTTTCGGCTGTGGGGATTTTCATCGGATAAGGCATTCTCTCCGCCTTCTCAGAACATCATTCTGTACCAGCGTAGCCTCGCCGTTGACGCGCGCGATCCCAGAACGACCTGGCAGCCGTCGCTGCTCTCCACCCTCCCCGCCATGCTGCCGGGGCTGGAGTTTGGCTGGCAACCGCCCGGCGTGACGTCCGATATTCACAAAACGCTGCGCGCGCGGGCCGAAGCCGTATGGCTTAGCCAGAAAACGCGCTGGGAGCGTGAGCGCGCGCTCACCGCACGCGCCGATTTTTACCTCTCTCAGGCCCCCTGGCACGTAGAAGACACCATCTGGGGAAATGGCTATGCCTGGAACACCCTGGGCGACGACGGAAAAAGCTATCCCCGCCTGGCACAGGTGAGCACGAAGGCCGTCTTTGTGCTCTGGGCGCTGTGGGAGACCGATTACACTGACGCGTTGATGGCCGTTACCCGGCACCTGAATAATCCGAAACAGGGCTGGTTTGAGGGCCGCGTTGAGGCAACCGGCGACATCAACCCGACGCTCACCCTCTCGACGAACGCCATGGTGCTGGAAGCGCTGCTGTACAAACACAACGCCGGGCCGCTGTTTGAAAATGGCCTGGTGGAAAACGATGGCTATTTTGCCCGCCGCACGTCGGATCCCTTCAACCCGCCCGGCCTCTGCCTGCCGGGCGAACGCGCCGCGAGGGCCGCACCATGAAATTTTATCGCGATCTCTTTGACGCCAGCCTGAACCGCGTTCTGCCGGAGAATGATAAACGGCGCTTTTTGCAGGCTTTCTGGGAGACGTTTATCCATATGTCCCCCGAAACGGAGCAGCATTTTGCCCGGGGCCAGGGGCGGGATGGCCAGCAGACGATCTTCAAGTGCTTTTTCGCCATGCTTGCCGTTGACGGTGCGCTCTTCGTGCCGGATTTTCTGGAACGTCTGGCGCGGGAGCAGACTGATGAAGGGTTACGCCTGCCGCCGCGCTTTTTCGGACTCTGGCGGGAGGCCATGCTCAGGACGGTGCGCGCCTGCGATCCCCTTTGCGACGAAGAGATCCTCACGGCCTGGGCGATGGCGATTGCGCCCGGGCTGGAGTATCTGCGCCGCCAGGCGGAGCTGCACTATCAGGCCGGAGGCGAGTAACCATGCGATCCACATCCCGGTTCGATCTCAACGCGCTGCCCGTGGGGGTGATGATTTACGATCCCGCCGAGCGTCTGCTGGCCTGGAATGACCAGATAACGCGCTTTTACCCGGTCATCACCCCCTGGCTGAGCGCCGGCGCTTCGCTTGAAAGCCTGGCGGAGAAATTCATTGATGCAGGCTATAACATCGACCCCACCCGCCGCCGGACCCTGCGGGAAGCGATCGTTCGCAACTGCCGCCAGTCGAGCCATCGTGAGGTGCGGCAGTCGGGAAACCGGCGGCTCTACGTGCAGCATCAGCGTCTTGCGGATGGCGGTATTCTCAGCCTGCATACCGATATTACCGAACTTGACGACGCCCAGCGTTCGCGCCACCAGCTGCACGATGATTTTTTACTGACCGCAGAGTCCATTCAGATCGGCATCTGGAACTGGCAGGTCTCTCAAGACAGCCTGGAGGTGAACGATACGCTGCTGGCGATGGTGGGTCAGTCGCGTACGCACCTGCACTACCCGCTGCGCTTTTTACTTAACCTGGTCCATGAAGAGGATCGCGCCGTGCTGCGCAACGCGATGATCGCCTCCAGACAGGAGCATATGCCGGTATTTGAATGTGAAATTCGCGTACAGCACGCGACCCAGGGCTGGCGCTGGATGCTGATCTCGGGGCAGGTGGTCACCCTCAGCATGCAGCAGCAGGCCGAACGGGTGATCGGCACCCTACAGGACATTACCCGCCGCAAGGAGGCCGAGCTGCTGGCCATTGAAGCGGCGAAAGTCGCCCGGGAGGCCAACGAGGCGAAAAGTGCATTTCTGGCGAACATGAGCCACGAAATTCGCACCCCGATGAACGGCATCCTGGGCATGACACAGCTCTGCCTCGATACGCATCTCAACCCCGAACAGCGGGAATACCTGTCTCTGGTGATGAGTTCAGCGCAGTCACTGATGCATATCATCAATGACATTCTCGATTTCTCCCGCATTGAATCAGGTAAGATGACCGTCGATACAGAGCCGCTGGAGATCCGTCCCTTTGTGCAGTCGCTGATCCGCCCGCACATGCCCGCCGCCAGCGAAAAGGGCATCGAACTGCTGGTGGATATCGCACCTGAAGTGCCGGACATACTCATCGTTGATGGTCCCCGGCTACGTCAAATTCTGACTAACCTTTTGGGCAACGCGCTGAAGTTCACCCATCAGGGTGAGGTTATGCTGGCAATAGAGCCTGCACAACGTGAAGGTCAGTGGCGTTTTCGCCTTCGCGACAGCGGCATTGGCATCCCGGTGGAGAAACAAAAAGCCATTTTCGAGGCGTTTAGCCAGGCCGATAGCTCAACCACCCGCCGCTACGGCGGTACTGGCCTCGGGCTGACCATTTCAGCCCGTCTGGTGAGCCTGATGGGCGGAGAGCTGACGGTTCAGAGCGAGCCGGGGGCAGGCAGCGAATTTGCGTTTACTCTGCCGCTGGAAAGCCAGCTGGCTGCTTCCACTCCCGGTGCTCCTGTAGCCCGCTTTAACGGCGAATCGGTTCTGGTGGTCGACGACAACAGCACCAACCTGCGACTGCTGGACACGATGCTTCACCAGATGGGTCTGACGCCGACCTGTGTTAACAACGCAGGGGAAGCGTTAAGCCTGATCGCAAAAGGGGGATGCTGGCCGCTGATCCTGCTGGATGCGCAGATGCCGGATATGGACGGCGTATCGCTGGCCCTTGAGCTCTCCGTTATGCCGCAGGCCGGGCAAAGCCACATCATTATGCTCAGTTCCATGAGCCGTCATTTCGACGCCAACATGCTGAAGCGCATCGGGATCGCCCATTATCTGCATAAGCCGGTTGCCCAACGTGAACTCTATCAAACCATAGCCAGCGTCCTTGCGCCCGCCCCCCTTGCCTCCCCCGCGGCTGTGCCCGCTTCTGCGCCCGTTACGGCGCAGGCCAGTCTGCGTATCCTGCTGGCTGAGGACAACCTGGTGAATCAGAAAGTGGCCAGACGCCTGCTGGAGCAGCTCGGGCACCGTTGCGAAGTGGTATCCAATGGCCGGGAGGCCCTCGAACGCTGGCGTGAACAGCCGTGGGATTTGATGCTGGTTGACCTGCAAATGCCAGAAATGGACGGTGAAACGGCCATTCGCCTGCTTCGTGAAGAAACGCTCGCGCGAGGGCGTAACCATCAGCCCACCATCGCGATGACCGCCCATGCCATGCAGGGCGACAAGGCGCGCTGTCTGGCAATGGGCTTCGACGGCTATATTGCCAAGCCGGTAAGTCAGGAGGCGCTCAGGGAGGAGATAGCCCGTGTTGTCGCCGGAGAAGAAAAGGGTCTGCCGGATGAGGCACAGCTGTTAAAACAGTGCGCGGACGATCCTGAACTGGTTAATGAGCTGCTGGCGCTTTTCGGCAACGGTCTTGACGAGGCGGTGGCAGCCATAGCGCTGAACATTGCGCATGATGACCGCGAGGCCCTGCGGCGGGCCGCTCATAAGCTTCGCGGCGAAGCCGTCACCCTCGGTTTCACTCGTCTTTCAGAAGTGCTTCAGCAAATGGAGAGTCAGGCGGTCTCGCTGAACCAGACGGGGCTGAGCGTTTTACATGGCGAGCTTATCGAGGAGGCCAGACGCTCTGCGGCCTGGCTGCGCCGCAGAGCTCAGGAGGTTAAAGATGATCAGGTTTCTTCTGCTGCTGGCAATTAGCCCTCTGCTGGCCCAGGCCAGCCAGCCCGTCACCTGGTCACTGGCCGGAATGTGGCGCGTGCATGACGCCAACCTCAGCACCTTTGATGGCGCCAGCGCACCTGACCGCGACTGGCGATCGGTTGCGGTTCCGGCCAACTGGTACAGCGCCGGATACGATCATCAGGGTGCTCTCTGGTATCGGCACGAATTTACCCTGCCCCGGCGCGCGCCCGATACCATGGCCACCCTGGTCTTTGATGGCGTGGACTATTTTGCCGACGTCACGCTCAACGGCAGGCATCTTGCCCGTCACGAGGGGTATTTTCAGCGCTTCTCCGTAGACATAAGCGATGCTTTGCAGCGACACAATAAGCTCGCCGTGCGGGTGGACAGCCCCTGGGAAGATCCGAAAACAATCTGGCCGCTGCACAAAACGATGGTTAAAGGCGTACTTAACCAGCACGACACTCGCCCTGGCGGGGCGTGGGCAGAGAATGGCCAGGACGCCAACTCAGGTGGGATTTGGGCACCGGTGAAGCTACACCTGAGTCGCGGCGTGACTATCGATGAGGTGATCCTGCGTCCGGACTGGCGTGAAGGGCTGAACAAACCAGCGCTGCGCGCCGAGATCCGCTATCGGGCGTTGTCTGCCGGTGACGTCACGCTGCGCCTGTCAGCGACCCCTGATAATTTCATCGGCGAGCGCACAGAGCAGGCGTTTTCGGTTCAGATTGCGAAAACGGACGGTAAGCCGCGGTCGCTCAGCGTCACGCTGCCCGTAAAAGACGCGAAGCTCTGGTGGCCAGTGGGCTATGGCAGGCCAAATCTCTACCGGGTGCGTGCGACCCTGGCGGACGAACAGGGCGTGATGGATACCGCGGTGACCCGAACCGGCCTGCGCAAGATGGAGGAGCAGCCGGACAACAGGGGCTGGCTGATCAATGACAGGCGCCTGTTTATCAAGGGAAGCAACTACATCGGTTCCCCCTGGCTTAGCACCATGACGCGCAAGAAATATCGCCGCGACTTCAGGCTGGTACAGGCGATGAACGCCAATGCGATACGCGTTCACGCGCATGTGGCAGGCCGGGCGCTTTACGATGTGGCTGACGAGATGGGGCTGATGATCTGGCAGGATGTCCCCCTGCAATGGGGTTACAACAACAGCGACGCCTTTGCGGACAATGCCGCGCGGCAGACCCGCGAGATGGTTGAACAATTTGGCAATTCCCCGGCCATTATCGTCTGGGGCGGTCATAACGAGCCGCCGTGGAATTCACCGTGGATGGAAAAACGCTTCCCCGACTGGAATAAAACCCTGAACCAGAACCTGACGAAACGCGTGGGAGACGCGCTTGCGCAAGACACCTCGCGCATTGTGCATCATTTTTCCGCGGTGGAAGAACACTACTGGGCCGGCTGGTACTTCGGCACCATGCGCGATTTGCTCGGCCCCGCCAAAACCGCGATCATCACGGAGTTTGGCGCTCAGGCGCTACCGCGACTCTCAACCCTGAAAACCATCATTCCCGCCCGCCTGATGTGGCCGAAAAGCACCGCCGCCGACGATCCCGGCTGGACGCACTGGAAATATCATAACTTCCAGCCCTTCCAGACCTTTAAATTTGCCAATATTCCGCGGGGTAATACCATTCAGGAGATGATTGCCAACACCCAGCGTTACCAGGCGGAGCTGGTGGCAATGGCGGCAGAGAGCTATCGCCGGCAGCGCTATCAGCCGGTTACCGCCCTCTTCCACTTTATGTTTGTAGAAACCTGGCCCTCCATCAACTGGGGCGTCGTGGATTATCTGCGTAAGCCGAAAGCGGGCTACTACGCGCTGCAAAAAGCTTATCAGCCCATTCTGCCGTCGATTGAACCCGTGACGGCGGTGTGGCGTCAGGGGAACGAAGCAACGGTTCGCCTGTGGGCAATAAATGACACCTGGTCCGCCTGTGAGGCGTGTCGTCTGAAGTGGCAGGTGAAGCAACATGGTCGGGTGCTGGCTAAAGGCAATACAACCCTTACGCTTCCCCCCGATTCGGGCAGCAGGATCCAGGACATCACCGTCACACCGACCACCAGGCATAACGTTACCATTGAGTATGAGATTTCGGATCGCGCCGGTAAAACCGTGGGTTCCAACCAGCGCACTGAGAGGGTGGAAAGCCCTCCTGAGCCATAAATGCTGGCTACCCGACGCTGCTATTGTTACCCGGCATGCCAGCCTGCATTTTCAGCATGTTAACGAACCAGCGCCCGGCCGGCCCGGGCGGATGTTCTTCCAGGTGCACCGCCTGCATGGAAAAACCGGCCCCGACGTCGGGCTGCATCTGCACGTTCAGCGTAACCAGTTTTCCCGCTGCGAGATCTTCCTCGACCATTGGCAGCGGCATATAGCCCCACCCCAGTCCGGCACGCAGGAAGGCGTGCTTCGCGCCCATATCCGCCAAATGCCAGGTCTTCGACGACATGACGCCAAAGCTTCGGCCCACGGTGAGAGCGGAGCGATCGGTCAGCACCAGCTGGACGTGTTCCTGTAAGAGTGAACGAAGGATCGGGCCAGACGCGGTCGCCAGCGGATGCTCAGGGGAGACAACGGCCACCGCAGGCACGCTGAGAAGGAATTCTGAGGTGCATCCCGCCGGAAGATGCGGCAGCGATCCGGTTATCGCCACCCGGCAGTGACCGTCCAGCAAAGGCTGGAGCACCGCCCCCAGCGCTTCCACATACAAACGCAGCGGCGTGTCAGGAAATGCCTGATGAAACGCCTGCACCGCAGCGGTGAGCTGCGCAACGGGAAACATCACGTCGACGGACACCACCAGCTCAGGCTCAAGTCCTTCCGCTAAGGTGCGCGCCTTAGCCTTAAAGGCATCCATCCCGGCAGCGGCAAGACGTGCCGCTTCCAGCATGGCGACGCCCGCCTCCGTCAGTTTCGGATAGCGCCCGGAACGATCGAATAATGGAAACCCGACCTGCGCCTCAAGATTGGCCAGCGTCGCGCTGACAACCGACTGCGCGCGCCGCAGCCTGCGCCCGGCGGCGGAAAAACTGCCCTCATCAACGGCGGCAATAAAGGTGCGCAGTTGATCAACAGACATACCGTCCAGCATGTATCGCTCCAGCAGATGGATTCCATCTAATTATATAGGCTATTCAGATAGGTTAAAGATTACTACTCTCTGTGCATGTTCACTACACATCATTGAAGGTTATTCAGCATGAAAACAACAACGGTAGGCATTATCGGCGCTGGCGCAATCGGGCAAGCCTTTGCAGGACAGCTGGTTAAAGCGGGCATAAACGCTATTCTGAGTAACAGCCGCGGGCCGGAAAGCCTGGCTGCGGTGGTCGATAGACTGGGACACGGGGCGCGCGCCGGCACCGTACAACAGGCCGCTGACGCCGATATCGTCTTTGTCAGCACGAACTGGGACAAAACCGAAGCCGCGTTAAGGGGTATTCACTGGGATGGGCGTATCCTGATTGACGCGACCAACCCGGTCATACTGCCAGGCTTTACGCTGGCTGAACTGGGCGGGAAAAACTCGAGCCAGGTTGTGACTCAGTGGGCGCCGGGTGCACGCGTCGTGAAAGCCTTTAATACCCTGCTTGCAGGGGTGCTGGCTCAGGATCCGGCGCAGGCGGGTGGTCGTCGTGTCGTCTTTCTCTCCGGAGTCCATCCAGACGCGAAGGCGGACGTCAGCGCGCTGGCAGCGCAGCTCGGTTTCGCACCTATCGATTTAGGCAGCCTGGAGGTCGGCGGTACGCTTCAGCAATTCCCCGGCGGGCCTCTTCCGGCGGTAAACCTGGTGCAACTGGCATAACGAAAGGCACGATAAACATGACGCAGCGTACTTCCGCAGAGACGTTTGAAGAGTACCTTCCCGGCGAACTGCTCAGGGAGCATCGGGCGCAATCCTCCCGGGATGTCTTTGTGCAAATTCTGGCGCGAAGGCACGTTCAGGAAAACGTCATTATTCCGGCGGTACCGGAGCCTTTTATCGTCTGGATCCTCTCAGGTAATGCCGTCGTTGAGGAGCGCTCTCCCGGGGAAGCGTGGTTATCAAACCGCGTTGCCGCAGGTGATTTTTTTCTCACGACGGCGGACTACCCAAGCGAAATGCGCTGGCGCGCCGAGCCAGAGACACCGTTCGTCGTCATGCATGTTTACATCGGCGTGGCGATGATGCAGGAGTGTGAATTGCGGGAGGTTTCCGGCGCGCGCGACGAAACGCTGTCCGTCCTGCTGGAGCAGATACGTCGCGAGCTGTATTTGCAAAATCCACCAAGCGGCCCGTTTATCCAGGGGATTGCACAGGCGCTGGCGGTACACCTTATTCGCACCTACGGCACCCGTGCGAAACGACACCGCGGGGGCTTGCAGGCGTTTAAACTGCACCGGGTCTTCACGGCAATGCGTGACGGATTAGCCCAGCCGTTTGACCTGGCACCGCTGGCTAAGCTGTCCGATCTGAGCGAATACCATTTTAGCCGCGCCTTTAAACAGTCTACCGGGCTTTCGCCTTCCCACTATTTTATCCGGCTACGCATGGAGGAAGCGCGGCGCATGCTGTCGGAATCCACTGATTCCGTTATCACTATTGCCCTGAACGTGGGTTACACCAGCCCCAGCCACTTTGCAGCCGTCTTCCTCAGGCATAACGGCGTGACGCCCTCGCACTATCGCAAGGCGATGGTGCGTAGCAAAAGCCCGACAGTTTGAGCAAAAGCCCGCGCGAAGCCAGCGCCTGAAAAATCCATTATTGAACCGTACTTCAGACGTTCTTTCTGAAGCGTTGAAATTAACTCTCAAGAGGATCAACTATGGAACTCAAAGGTAAAGTCGCGCTCATCACCGGTGCTTCAAGCGGAATTGGCGCCGCCACGGCCAAAAAATTAGCGCAACAGGGCGTCAGGGTGGGTCTCGCCGCTCGCCGTCTGGATCGCCTCCAGGCGCTGGTGTCTGACATTGAGGCTGCTGGCGGTGAAGCCATAGCGCTGGCGATGGATGTCACTGACCCGGCCTCGGTGAATGAAGGGGTGGCGACACTGCACAAACGCTATGGGCATATTGATATCGCCTTCAATAACGCCGGGCTGATGCCGATTTCGGATATCGCCAGCCTCCGGGTTGACGAATGGCACCGTATGGTAGACGTCAACGTAAAAGGCCTGTTTAACACCGTGGCGGCCGTGCTGCCGATTATGCAGTCGCAGCGGTCCGGGCATATCATCAATACCTCGTCGATCGCCGGGCGTAAAACCTTCCCCGGGCTTGGCGTGTACTGTGCAACAAAGCACGCCGTTGCCGCCTTTTCGGATATTTTGCGTATGGAGCTGGCGCCGCAGTTCAACATTCGCGTCACCTCGCTTCAGCCGGGTGCCGTTGAAAGTGAATTATTCGAGCATATCAGTGACGAAAATTATCGTTCACAGATGGAACAGCTGAAGGAGAAGATGACGTTCCTGAAAGCCGATGATATCGCCGACTCGATTCTTTACGTGTTGCAGGCACCGGAACATGTGGACGTGGCAGAGCTGTTTATTATGCCGACCGAACAGCCGTGGTAAGAGGGTGAAGCGGGTCAGGCTTATGCCTGACCCGCTACGTTAGTTTGCGGATGCCGTAGGTCTGATGGTGATTTCGGTGGTATCGACACTCTCAGGCGCCTCGATGATGTGGCGCACGGCGCGGGCGATATCAGCCGGTTTGAGGGCAATAGCCCGGTACGCATCCATCACCGCCATGGTTTCTTCGTGCGTAATGGTCGAGGCCAGTTCGCTTTCCACCACTCCGGGGTTGACGCAGGTCACGCGGATGTTCGAACTTTCCTGACGCAAACCATCGGAAATGGCCCGGACCGCAAATTTGGTTGCACAATAAACGGCGGCTGTGGGCACAACGGACAAGGCACCGATCGAGCCAATATTAATGATCTGCCCCGAGTTCTGGGCTTCCATAATTGGCAGAACCGCGCCAATTCCCCACAGTACGCCCTTGATATTCACGTCAATGGTGCGTTCCCACTCATCCTGCTTGCCTGCGGAAAGCGGAGAGAGAGGCATAATGCCCGCGTTGTTAATCAGTACGTCAATGCGGCCCCACTTTTCCCGTGCTGCCTGAACGAAGGCAGCCATCGACTGGCGGCGGGTTACGTCTAATTCCTGCGCCTCTGCCTCCCCTCCTGCGCTGCGGATTTCTTCAGCCAGGGCGTGGATGCGATCCAGCCTGCGTGCCCCGAGGAATACTTTTGCGCCTGCCTTGCCCAGCTCTCTGGCAATACCTTCGCCAATACCGCTGGAGGCACCGGTAATTAAGATCACTTTGTTCATGTTTTATTCCTTCAGTTGAGTTCAAAGCAATCATAGAGTCTCACCATTGTTTCTTGTATCCTGCCTTTACTGGACTCACTGGTTAGCGATGTTAAACAATGAAAATTGATCTTAATTTATTACCGCTTTTTCTGGCGGTCGCCGAGGAGCGCAGCTTCAGCGCGGCCGCCGGGCGGCTGGGCATCACCCGTTCCGCTGTCAGCCAGGGGATAAGACGTCTCGAAGATGGGTTTCAGACCCTGCTGGTAATGCGCACCACGCGCTCGGTAAGCCTTACCGAAGCGGGTGAACGGTTGCATAAATCGTTGCAGGGGCCCATCGCCAACATTGAAGCGGCCTTTGACGATGTCGCGTCGGACAGCACACCGCGCGGACAGCTCAGGATCGCGGTCACCTCAATTGCGGAAGCGTTTCTTTCTGGCCCCCTGCTCGCCTCGTTTGCGGCAGCGCATCCTGCGGTATCGCTTGATGTCTTCGTGTCAGATGAGGAGTTCGATATCGTGGCGGCGGGCTATGACGCAGGGGTGAGGCTGGGCGAAGTTATCGAAAAAGACATGATCGCCGTTCCCCTTACGGGCCAGCAGCGTGAACGGGTGGTGGCTTCACCTTCTTATCTGGCGACGCACAGCGCGCCGGCGCATCCCCGAGAGCTGGTCGCTCATCGGTGTATCGGCTGGCGCCCTTCCCCGGACGTCGCACCCTATCGCTGGGAATTTGAAGAAGCAGGCGTCCCTTTCGATGTGGCCATTGAACCACAAATCACCACTAACGATCTGCGTCTTATGCTCAGTCTGGCGCTGGCGGGCGGTGGAATTACCTTTGCCACGGAGGATACCTTCGCGCCTTACATTGAATCAGGACAGCTGGTTTCCTTACTGGATGCGTTTCTTCCGTCTTTTCCTGGCTTCTATCTCTATTTTCCCCAACGCCACAATATGGCCCCCAAACTCAGAGCCCTGATCGAGCACATCCGCCAGTGGCGCCAGCTCCCCGCCACGCAACCTGCTCAGCGATAAACGGTTCCAGCCCTGGATGCAGATTTTACTCAATCTACCGCGTCCTTTTGATGAGCATCAACGACAGCACAGCGTTACCATGGAAAATGACAAAGGACACGATGGGCAGGACTTTACACAAGGATGGAACCGTAAAAATGCACAGACCAATGATCGTTATCCTCTTTATTCTTTTGACATTAGCCGCCCTCGTGGAAATCGGCCTAATTTCTTTCGGCTAAACCGGTTACTTCTGAAAGGCCACATTTGTGGCCTTTTATTTATTAAACATGAGAAGAAATCACTTTATTTTTTGAGTAGCAGAAATTAAAGGCCCCATAAAAATATATTTTATAAATGAGATAATTTTAAATATATCATACACCAGATAATTCACCCTAACTTAAACCGCAATTAAGCAACAATTAAACCTAACCAAAATTATATATATATCGCACATTTTAATTATTATTATCGCCCTGCCAGCCCCGTTTTAAGGGTTGCACCTTTTACGCCAAAACTCTTTCGCCACGCGCCCTTGTAGCGAACGAAATATATTCATGCTATCAATTAATTTCCCCTGCAATAACCGCGCTGGGTTTACGAACGCTTAATTTGCATATTCAGACATTTATAGCTATATCATTTTCATAACGAAATAAATCAATACCTGCACAAATAATAAGGCTTATAAATCGCAAATATATAAATAAACAACAGTTTCCTGACTAAATAATTAGCTTTGCCCTGAGGTTGCCACTTTTAATCCTGGCGGGCATCGGTCGCGCTAAAGAAAGTGACGGTAAATTCTGTTTTTTAAACAGTATTTTCGCCGGGAGCGCGCTCATCCCTTCAGAAACGATGGCCTTGTTTGACACGCCGTAACCAATAACTCTGCTGGAGTAATAACTGTATGAGCCAAATATCTGTTATATCTAAATTAACTGGCGTGGAAACGACCACGGAAGGGACACAGATAACACTCGATCACTCATCTGTCGTTAAGCTTAACGTGGATCGAGCCGACATCGCAGGTTACTCCCGCAGCGGAA
This sequence comes from Enterobacter cloacae complex sp. P15RS, assembly GCF_014895905.1. NCBI lineage: Bacteria > Pseudomonadati > Pseudomonadota > Gammaproteobacteria > Enterobacterales > Enterobacteriaceae > Enterobacter > Enterobacter cloacae complex sp. P15RS. The sequence continues at coordinate 22,784 of NZ_JADBQL010000040.1, forward strand.
ACGATCTGGTGATTACCCTCAACTCGGGCGAAGTGATTACCCTGAAGAATTTCTACGTCACTGATGCGCAGGGCGTAAGCCAACTGGTGCTTGAGGAGAGTGACGGCGCGCTGTGGTGGATTGAAGATCCAACCGGTGCCGCGACCTATGAATCCATCGCCTCCACCGATGCATTACTGGCGGCGTCAGGGAGCGATGCCGGCGGCGCCGCAGCGTGGCCCTGGGTGCTGGGTGGCCTGGCCGTCGCAGGGGGGATTGCCATCGCGGCGGGAACCGGCGGTGGAGGGGGCGGAGATGACGATAACAACAACCCGAATCCTGGCAATCCGGGAAATCCTTCCGAACCTGATACTACGCCTCCGAATGCCCCCACCAATCTTCAGGTCTCACCTGACGGCAAAACCGT
>NZ_JADBQL010000041.1:0-12730 GCF_014895905.1 Enterobacter cloacae complex sp. P15RS
ACGCCTGACGAGCCCTGCACTATCGGCCCGCCGTACCGGGTCATATCGCCCATCCGGGCCGCCGGTTTACCGCTCATGGTCACATCCTTTCAGCCTGAAATGAGCGGGAAGCGTAGCGGGTAAAGGCCACTAAAAAAGAAGGGTTACAGACAAAAAAGGGAAAATCGGAAAATATTTAGTTTTCACAAAAAAAGTCCCCGGACAGGGGGCAAGACAAAGTATGGCTATATTCTCGTTGTATGCATTCCTGGTGCTGGCGATAAAACGTTACTGGTAGATATCTGCACTGGCGTGCATATTGCCGTTGCTGCCGGGCTCACGTGTCAGGATGATGTGATAGTATTTTGCGCCCCGCGCGTCGGTTTCTTCATTCAGCGCCCGATCTGCTTCACTTTCAGTGGCGAAGTTATGATTGATGTAAATTACGCCTAAGCTCTGCACATCATCCATGTTTCTGGCCTGTCGGCTGTCTATCCTGATGGCTGCCATTGCGTTTGCACTGAGCAAAAGCGCAGCCAAAATGGCGATTGCGATTCTTTTCATGATATGCGCTCCACGACTGCGTGCGGTGATACGGGGTAATGCGCTCCTTCTCTGTTTAAGGGATTCTGATTAAAGTGTAATCGCTCCTCTGGTTGCGATGGGTGACCATTTCTGATGGTGTTGTTCAAAAAAACAGCGCTTCTGATGCGAGTGATTTTAAATCACCCACTTAGATCAGCTTTACGCTTTGTGCGAATTATTTGCGCAATCACCTTGTGTTTAGCGGGGGGCGCAAGTATTATGACGCGTCAATTTTTCAGCCGACCTTTAACACGTTCCTTGCCTCCCCGGGCCTCGGCTGACCCAGACAGGAGGCTGAATAATCCGTAAGGAGCAATTCGATGCGTCATTACGAAATCGTTTTTATGGTCCATCCTGACCAGAGCGAACAGGTTCCGGGTATGATCGAGCGTTACTCTGCTGCCATCACTGGTGCAGAAGGCACGATCCACCGTCTGGAAGACTGGGGCCGCCGTCAGCTGGCTTACCCAATCAACAAACTGCACAAAGCTCACTACGTTCTGATGAACGTTGAAGCGCCGCAGGAAGTGATTGATGAGCTGGAAACTACCTTCCGCTTCAACGATGCCGTTATCCGCAGCATGGTTATGCGTACCAAACACGCAGTGACCGAAGCATCTCCGATGGTTAAAGCGAAAGACGAGCGCCGTGAGCGTCGCGATGATTTCGCAAACGAAACCGCAGATGATTCTGATGCTGGGGATTCTGAAGAGTAATTTCTGATGACCAACCGTCTGGTGTTGTCCGGCACCGTGTGCAGGACCCCCCTTCGAAAGGTCAGCCCATCAGGAATTCCGCATTGCCAGTTCGTGCTTGAGCATCGTTCTGTGCAAGAGGAAGCCGGGTTTCACCGGCAGGCGTGGTGTCAAATGCCCGTTATTATTAGCGGACACGAAAACCAGGCCATTACTCACAGTTTAACGGTCGGTAGCGCAGTAATCGTTCAGGGGTTCATCTCTTGCCACAAGGCAAAGAACGGCCTGAGCAAAATGGTTCTGCATGCCGAGCAGATTGATTTGATAGATACTGGAGACTAGCCAAATGGCACGTTATTTCCGTCGTCGCAAGTTCTGCCGTTTCACCGCGGAAGGCGTTCAAGAGATCGACTATAAAGATATCGCAACGCTGAAAAACTACATCACCGAAAGCGGTAAGATTGTCCCAAGCCGTATCACCGGTACTCGTGCAAAATATCAGCGTCAGCTGGCTCGCGCTATCAAACGCGCTCGCTACCTGTCTCTGCTGCCGTACACTGATCGTCATCAGTAATCGGGCACGGTCCATTAATACGACTTTAAGAGGATAAGGTAATGCAAGTTATTCTGCTTGATAAAGTAGCAAACCTGGGCAGCCTGGGTGATCAGGTAAACGTTAAAGCGGGTTACGCTCGTAACTTCCTGGTACCACAGGGTAAAGCTGTTCCAGCTACTAAGAAAAACGTAGAGTTTTTCGAAGCACGTCGTGCTGAACTGGAAGCCAAACTGGCTGACGTTCTGGCGGCTGCTAACGCTCGCGCTGAAGCAATCAACGCACTGGGCACCGTTACCATCGCGTCTAAAGCTGGCGACGAAGGTAAACTGTTCGGTTCCATCGGTACCCGCGATATCGCTGATGCAGTCACTGCGGCAGGCGTTAAAGTGGCTAAGAGCGAAGTTCGCATGCCGAACGGCGTTCTGCGTACCACTGGTGAGCACGAAGTTGACTTCCAGGTTCACAGCGAAGTGTTCGCTAAACTGGTTGTTAACGTAGTAGCTGAGTAATTTTTTACTCTGCTCACGTCGAAGCGCCGGCCTTGTGCCGGCGTTTTGCTTTTTAGCGTGACGCTACGTCATGTTTTGCTATTGTAAGGTCGCTATTCCTGACGCATTCTCTGATAATAAATTGAAACGCAATTTTATTTATGAGATTTGCCATGGATACCGCTCTGCCCACGCCCGTCTTTGCCCGTCGAAATGTGGCCTATGCCTGCGCCACGCTCTGCTGTCTGCTTTGGGGAAGCTCTTACCCGGCCATTAAAAGCGGCTACGAACTCTTTCAGATCGCGACCGATGATATCCCATCCAAAGTCGTCTTTGCCGGATACCGTTTTCTGTTTGCCGGTGCGCTGCTGCTGCTCTTTGCCCTGGCCCAGCGAAAACCGATTGGCAGGCTCACGCCCACGCAGTTTGGCCAGCTCACGATCCTTGGGCTTACCCAGACCACCATCCAGTACACCTTCTTTTATATCGGCCTGGCCTACACCACCGGGGTGAACGGCTCGATCATGAATGCCACCGGCACCTTCTTCAGCGTGCTGCTGGCGCACTTTATCTACCACAATGACAAACTCAGCTACAACAAAACGCTGGGCTGCGTTCTGGGCTTCGCCGGGGTGATGCTGGTGAACTTCCACGGCGGGTTACGTGATTTCCAGTTTGTCTGGCAGGGTGACGGATTTGTCGTGCTGGCGGCCTTTATTCTCTCTGCCGCCACGCTTTACGGGAAACGTATTTCCCAGACCGTTGACCCGACGGTGATGACGGGCTGGCAGCTGGCGATAGGTGGGGCGGCACTGGTTGCGGGAGGCTATATCACGGGCGGGACGCTGGAGGTGCACAGCATGAAGGCCGTCGCTGTGCTGGGTTACCTGACCCTGCTCTCATCCGTGGCGTTCGCCCTGTGGAGCGCGCTGCTGAAGGTGAACCGCGTGAGCATGATTGCTCCGTTCAACTTTGTCATTCCTGTTGCAGGGACGGTGCTTTCCGCCATCTTCCTCGGCGAAAACATTCTGGACATCAAATACGCGATTGCCCTGGTGCTGGTCTGTTCGGGGATCTGGTGGGTGAACAAGCGGAGCGCCTGAGAAATGACGTGCCGGGAGGCGGCTTCGCCTGACCCGGCCTACGGGAACTAGCGTGCCCGGATAAAACTGCCGTCCGGCTGACGGGTAAACAGCACCTGCTGACCATTCCCCGTATCAATGGTCAGCCCCGTCACTACGCCGCTGGCATTCTGGCGGATCTGCACCATCTGACCATTTTGCAGGTTGCTGAGCGGTTTGCCTGCCCCTTCAACCTGCGCCATGGCATACACATCCGTTGCCGGCAGATTGTGGTCGCGGAACAGCTGGGCAAGGGTTTTCCCTGACTCTACGCGATACGAACGCCACTGCTGCTCAATGCCGGTCGGCTGTTGCGCCTGCGGCTCTGAAGGAACGGCGGCCTGCTCCTGATCTTCCTGAACGGGTTCAGGTTCAACCGGCGCAACCTGGCCCGGATCGTTAGAGGGCGTGACCAACTGCGTCTGCATCGGCTGTGAATCCGGCTGCGGCTGGCTTTGCGACTGGATATCCAGCTCCGCATTCCGGCTGACCGGCGCGGTATCAACGTTGTCACTGCCGGAAGGAAGCAGGAAGCCGATGACGATCAGCAGCGCGCCAATGATAATGCCTCTGCGGTGCAAAGGCGGCAGCGGGTCCATGATGCGAAAGTTATCCGGCGCATGCCAGATTTTCGCCAGGGTAGGTTTCAGTTCAAATCGCCCGGGCATGGCTCTCCTCCTGCTCCGCGTCTTTTTATCCTGTCCTGAGAAGTGTAGTTTGCTAACTGCCTGATGGGCGTAACAAAGCCAGCTTTCGTGACATATATTTGGGAAAATCCTGACGGCTACTATTGTTTCCGTTTCGCCGCTGTTTGTCACCTTTACTTAAGACAAAGTTTTACCCATAAGGGCATGGCTGATATGCTGCCCGCTACTTTAAATGTGATGGAAGGAAAACCCATGACCACCCCGACTTTTGACACTATCGAAGCGCAGGCAAGCTACGGCATCGGCTTGCAGGTAGGACAGCAGCTGAGCGAATCCGGCCTGGAAGGTCTGTTACCGGAAGCGCTGGTGGCGGGTATCGCTGATGCGCTGGAAGGCAAGCAACCCGCCGTGCCGGTTGACGTTGTGCACCGTGCGCTGCGTGAAATTCATGAACGTGCTGACGCCGTGCGTCGCGCGCGTTTCGAAGAGATGGCGGCAGAAGGCGTTAAATATCTGGAAGAGAACCGCGAGCGTGAAGGCGTGAACAGCACCGAATCCGGCTTGCAGTTCCGCGTAATCAATCAGGGTGATGGCGCTATCCCGGCGCGTACCGACCACGTTCGCGTGCACTACACCGGTAAGCTGATCGACGGTACCGTGTTCGACAGCTCCGTTGCGCGTGGCGAACCGGCTGAGTTCCCGGTTAACGGCGTTATCCCAGGCTGGATCGAAGCCCTGACCCTGATGCCGGTAGGCTCAAAGTGGGAACTGACCATCCCGCACAACCTGGCTTACGGCGAGCGCGGCGCTGGCGCGTCCATTCCGCCATTCAGCACCCTGGTGTTTGAAGTCGAGCTGCTGGAAATCCTGTAATCGGTTTTTCTTATTTTCCTCTCTCCAGTCGGGGAGGGGAAAATAGCGATAAAACCTGGAGTTACGACGGAATCAACATTTTGTATTGCAAACGAAACTGTTACGTGTATTTTTGTGAGCTGTTTCGCGCTGTATGAGTGATATGACACTCACTTTCAACATATTATTAACATAATATCCAAATCATAGTATTCATCCCGCCGATTCTTACCTACTATCGATTAGTCCTTACAAAGGGACCGTCATTTATTTGGCGTATTTAAAGGCCAGAAGAGCCGTAACAACACAGACAGGCATAAACAGGAAAATATCACATGGTAGATCAGGTCAAAGTCGCCGCCGCGGAAGAGGCGACGTCTGAACAGTCGCTACGGCGAAATCTCACAAACCGTCACATTCAGCTCATTGCCATTGGGGGCGCCATCGGCACCGGGCTGTTTATGGGATCGGGCAAAACCATCAGTCTTGCCGGCCCGTCGATCATCTTCGTTTATATGATCATCGGTTTTATGCTCTTCTTCGTGATGCGTGCAATGGGTGAACTGCTGCTCTCGAACCTCGAATATAAATCCTTCAGCGATTTCGCGTCCGACCTGCTCGGTCCTTGGGCAGGCTATTTCACCGGCTGGACCTACTGGTTCTGCTGGGTGGTCACAGGTATGGCGGACGTTGTCGCCATCACGGCCTACGCGCAGTTCTGGTTCCCCGGCCTGTCGGACTGGGTTGCCTCGCTGGCGGTGATTATCCTGCTGCTGAGCCTTAACCTCGCCACCGTAAAAATGTTCGGTGAGATGGAGTTCTGGTTCGCGATGATCAAAATCGTTGCCATCATCGCGCTGATTGTCGTCGGGCTGGTGATGGTGCTGACGCACTTCCAGTCGCCAACCGGCGTTCAGGCGTCGTTTGCCCATCTGTGGAACGACGGCGGCTGGTTCCCGAAAGGCATCAGCGGCTTCTTTGCCGGTTTCCAGATTGCGGTGTTCGCGTTCGTGGGGATTGAGCTGGTCGGCACCACGGCCGCGGAAACCAAAGATCCGGAGAAATCCCTGCCGCGCGCGATTAACTCCATCCCGTTGCGTATCATTATGTTCTACGTATTCGCGCTGATTATCATTATGTCCGTGACGCCGTGGAGCTCGGTGGTGCCAACCAAGAGCCCGTTCGTTGAGCTGTTTGTGCTGGTCGGTCTGCCGGCGGCGGCAAGCCTGATTAACTTCGTGGTGCTTACCTCTGCGGCGTCGTCTGCGAACAGCGGCGTGTTCTCCACCAGCCGTATGCTGTTCGGACTGGCGCAGGAGGGCGTTGCCCCGAGCGCGTTTGCCAAACTCTCAAAACGCGCGGTGCCGGCGAAAGGGCTGACCTTCTCCTGTATCTGCCTGCTGGGCGGCGTGGTGATGCTTTACGTCAACCCGAGCGTAATCGGCGCGTTCACCATGATCACCACGGTGTCGGCGATCCTGTTCATGTTCGTCTGGACCATCATCCTCTGCTCGTACCTGGTGTACCGCAAGCAGCGTCCACACCTGCACGAGAAGTCGATCTACAAGATGCCGCTGGGCAAGCTGATGTGCTGGGTGTGCATGGCGTTCTTCGTCTTTGTGCTGGTTCTGCTGACGCTGGAAGACGATACCCGTCAGGCGCTGATCGTCACGCCACTGTGGTTTATCGCGCTGGGGCTGGGCTGGCTGTTTATCGGTAAGAAGCGTATGGCAGGTATGCGTTAAGCATGTTGCCGGGTGGCGCTGACGCTTACCCGGCCTACGTTCGAGGACGTTGTAGGCCCGGTAAGCGCTAGCGCTACCGGGCTTTTTTATTTATCAGCCAATGCCCGCGGGAACAGCACGTTATTCTCAAGACTGATGTGCTCCATCAGATCGTCAATCATCTCATTAATGCCGTTGTACATGGCTTTCCAGGTGGTGCACGCTTCTGGCGGCGGCGTGACGTTGTTGGTGGTGTGTTTGATCACCTCCAGCAGTTCCCCCGCGTCATCATGTTCGCTTTCCATCACGCTGATGGGCCCCATCGCCTGGCTTCCCATTCCCTGTTTAATCATCGGGAAGAGGATCTGCTCTTCTTTCATCATGTGGCTGGAGAGTTCTTCGTGCAGCATGGTCAGGTATTTCGCCAGGCCGCGCGGTACGGAAGGTTTATCGGCGTGAACGCGCTCTACTTTGGTGGCCTGTAAAATCAGCTCCGGCAGCTGTTCACGGTGACGGTCATGGTAACGCACGATAATGTGGTCGATGATTTCAGCCAGCGGCGCGGTGCGCCAGTCTTTGTCGACAGGCTGCTCTGCCAGCTTAGCCAGCTCCGCTTCGATAGCTTCTACATCCAGCTCTTTACGCGACGCTGCGCGCGCCAGCGTTTGCTTACCGCCGCAGCAGTAATCCATATCGTATTTACGGAACAACGCAGAAGCGCGAGGGATGGAGAGCGCCAGCTCGCCCAAGGGTTGGTCGCGGAAGGCCATAGCAGTTACCTCATCATCAGAAATATAAGATGCATTTTAAATGCATCTTTAAAGCGATACTATAACCCTTTAGAGGCAAGGGTAAAGTGAGAGGGCGATCACAAAAAAAGCGTGCTTTTAACCTGCTGATTGAATGCAGAAAAAAGCTTTCGAAAGTTTTTAAAGGTGGAGAAACAGTAAACAACCTGCCGCACGTGCCGATAGATACAGGTCAGACAATACCTGCATATCAAAAGGCAACGCATGTTCAAACGTATAAAAGTCATTACTCTTCTCATCTCGGTGCTGCTCGTGCTCGGCATCATGCAGCTGATCTCAGCCGGCATTTTCATTAATGCGCTCAATAACGATAAAGAGAACTTCACCGTTTCTCAGCTTTCCAGCCAGAACGTCGCGGAGTTGACCGACGCCTGGATCAGCCTTAACCAGGCGCGCGTTACCCTCAACCGCGGCATGCTGCGTCTGCAAAGCAGCATGGCATCTCAGATTAATGGCGGGCAGCTGAACGAGCTGGTCAATACCGCGAAAAACCTGCTGGCCGATGCCCAGACCCATTACGATAAATACTACGCGCTGCCGGAAACGCCGGGCATGGACGAGCACCTGGCCGACAGGCTTGAAGAGCAGTATCGCATCTACTCCGCCACGCTGACGCAGATGAACGTTCTGCTGAGTCAGGGCAACCTGGAAGAGATGTTCAAACAAAATGCCGAACACAAGCAGACCGCGATGCAAAAGGTCTACCGCGAGTGGCGCGAGGCGCAGGCCGCGCTCACCGACAAAGGCATCAAGGACAATGAAAGCGACTACAAGCGGATTCTGTGGATCCTTTCTGCGGTCATGCTGCTGGTGGTAGCCGTCATTATCTCCAGCTGGATTGCCATGCGCCGCGTGCTGCTGCTGCCGCTGGAAGAGGTGATCAACCACATCCGCGCCATTGCGGCAGGCGATTTAACCCAGCCGATTCACGCCGAGGGTAAAAACGAAATGGCGATCCTGGCGCGTAACGTTCAGGAGATGCAAACCGCGCTGGCGAATACGGTGGGCGTGGTGCGCGAAGGTGCAGATACAATCTACACCGGCGCGGGTGAAATCTCGGCCGGCAGTAACGATCTCTCGTCCCGTACCGAGCAGCAGGCCGCCTCCCTGGAAGAGACGGCAGCCAGCATGGAGCAGCTAACCGCTACCGTGAAGCAAAACGCCGATAACGCGCGTCAGGCGTCGCGTCTGGCGCTGGATGCCTCTTCCACCGCGAAGAAGGGCGGAAACGTGGTCGAGGGCGTGGTGCGTACGATGGATGAAATCGCCACCAGCTCCAGCAAGATTGCGCAGATCACCAACGTGATTGACGGTATCGCCTTCCAGACCAACATTCTGGCGCTGAACGCGGCGGTCGAAGCGGCGCGTGCGGGCGAGCAGGGGCGGGGCTTCGCGGTTGTCGCGGGCGAGGTGCGTACCCTTGCACAGCGCAGCGCGCAGGCGGCGAAAGAGATCAAAGCGCTGATCGATGATTCCGGCGAGCGCGTTAACGCGGGCTCTCAGCTGGTGAATGAAGCGGGGGCGACGATGGCGGAGATCGTCAATGCGGTTACGCGCGTGACGGACATCATGGGCGAGATTGCCTCAGCCTCCGACGAGCAGAGCCGCGGTATCGATCAGGTGGGCCAGGCGGTAGCGGAGATGGATCGCGTTACCCAGCAGAACGCCTCGCTGGTGGAAGAGTCTGCGGCAGCGGCAGCGGCGCTGGAAGATCAGGCCGCGCGCCTGAACGAAGCGGTGGCGGTGTTTAAGATCACCCGCAACCAGGCAGTAAAAGCCGCGCCCGTGAAGGCTTACGCGCCTAAGGCGCAGCCCGTAGCAACGGCGTCTGAAGCGAACTGGGAAACGTTCTGACATTGTGCCGGGTGGCGCTGACGCTTACCCGGCCTACGTTCGAGGACAGTGCAGGCCGGGTAAGGCGCAGCCGTCACCCGGCAATCATCACCCCTCCGACGCAGGAACAACCCTCGGTTTTTCCGGCTTCGCTCTTACCGCAATCACCACCCCAACGACCAGCAGCGCGATCCCGCAGGCCGTTAACAGCGGCGGCACGCTCTGGCGCATCAGGAAGGTATAGAGCAGCCCGGCCAGCGTCTCAAAGACAATCAGCGGCCCTAATATCACCGTCGGCAGCTTCTGGCTGGCAATGTTCCAGCACAGCGCGCCCACCCACGAACACAGCACGGCAATCGCAACCATTAACCCGACGAATACCCACGGGCGCGGTCCGAAGGGCAGGGCGAAATCCGGATGCTTGCTACCCAGCCAGACACACGCACCCGCATAGCCCAGCAGCGAGACGGGAAGCGTGACCAGCGCCTGCGCCGTGGCCCACATCATTGGATGCTTATCCGGGTTTTCCCGCAGCCAGCGTGCGTTGCGCAGGGCATACCAGGCCCAGCACACAACTGAAATAACCGCCAGAAAGATCCCTGAACCGTAACGCCACATGCTGAAATTTTCCAGGCCATGGCGAAGTTCGGCAATATTCACGCAAGCCAGCCCCACGGCGATGCATACCAGCGCGGGCACCATTTTTGACCACGCCAGTTTGCCGTCGCGCTGGCTGTACAGCAGGTTCGCGAATACAGGAATGACGACCGGCAGCGTGCCGATAATCATGGTGGAAACCGGCGCGCCGGTGCGCTGAATGGCGCTGGCCAGGCAGACGTAGTAGATCAGGTTGCCCATCATCGTCAGCGCCAGCGCGGTGAGCCAGTCCTGGCGACTCAGCTGGCGCAGGCGCGCACGCCCCAGCCACGCCAGCGGCACGGCAATCAGCCCCAGCGCCAGATAGCGTCCGGTCGACTGCAATATCGCCGGGTACTCCGGTACTATCAGCGGGCCGACGAAAATCAGTCCCCACATCAACCCTGCAAGCAGGGCATACAACACGCCGCTAATCATCTTTCCGTCCACAGTAATACATGTTGTAGCCAGTGTAGGAGGCACAGATGCGTGCGTATTGTATGAGGTTGCGCATTAGCGCGGCGAAACCTGCTTCTGGTAACGCACGGGCGTAATGCCGTAGCGGCGGGTAAAGGCGCGGGTCAGGTGAGACTGATCGGTCAGCCCCGTTGCGGCGGCGACTTCGGCGGCAGGCATGCCGTGAGTGAGAAACGCCTTTGCGCGCCACAGGCGAATCGCCATCAGCATCTGGTGTGGCGTAACGTGGAAATGGGCTTTGAACTGGCGCTGGAAATGATACGGACTGAGCGAAACGACGCTCGCCAGCTCGTCCAGGGTGAGCGCGCGCATATAGTTGTCGTGCAGATAGTCGCGAACGCGCTCGAAGCGGTGCGCGCCCTCCCGGGCTACCGGCGCATGACGGGCCAGCGGCTGGAACGTCTCAATCAGATCCAGCAGCAATCCTTTCTGTGCCAGCGGATCGTCCGTGTGCCACAGGCCATAAATCAACTGGCCTATCTGTTGCGAGCGCAGCGGATCGTGACGCGTGACGTCGCTAAACCACCAGTGGCGCAGGCCGGTGACTTCTTCCAGCAGGTCGGGTTCGATATAGACCATCCGGTAGCGCCAGCCGCCTTCGGTGGCGGATTCGCCGGTGTGGATCTCGTCCGGGTTCATGGTCACGACGGATTTTTCCGCGGCAAGATGCTGGGTACCGCGATAGCGGAAGCGTTCGGCGCCGGTTTCAATGGTGCCGATGCCAAACGCTTCGTGAGTGTGCGGCTCGAAGGCGTAGTCAGAGATATGGGCGTGATAAAGCTCCAGACCCGGCAGCTGCGCCAGATGGCGAAAGCGCGCGCTGTCTCTCTCATCAGTAAACTGTTCAGGTACGCCTTGCACAGTGAGCCTCCTCGTGGGTCATCGCCTCATTATCAGAGATGACCCGAAGGGATGCTACCAAAAATAACCAATTCTTAACAATTACAGAATCGCTTTGATGCTCTCCGCCAGCGGCGTGGTCGGGCGACCGATCAGTTTGCTCAGGGTACGGCTGTCGTCAAACAGGCCGCCTTTGGACGCGCCGGTATCGGAATCCGCCAGCATATCCGCCAGCCCGGCAGGCAGGCCTGCGCCCTTCAGCGCGGCGGCGAAATCCGCTTCGCTCAGGTTCTGATACGCCACCGGCTTGCCGCTCAGTCTGCTCAGCTCCGCCGTCAGTTCGCTCAGCGTCCAGGCACTGTCGCCCGCCAGTTCATACACCTTTCCGGCATGACCCTCTTCAGAAACCACTTTTGCTGCCGCCGCCGCGTAATCCGCACGGGTCGCCGAGGCAATTTTGCCTTCACCTGCGGCACCAATAAATACGCCGTGCTCCAGGGCAGGCGGCACGCTCGCAAGATAGTTTTCGGTATACCAGCCGTTGCGCAGCAGGGTGTAAGGTACGCCGGATTCAGCCAGCGCTTTCTCGGTTTCTACGTGTTCAACGTGCAGACCCAGCGGGGAGGTATCCGCATGCAGCAGGCTGGTGTAGGCGATAAGTTTCACCCCGGCGGCTTTGGCGGCGTTAATCACGTTCTGATGCTGTGCGGCGCGCTGGCCCACTTCGCTGGAGGAGATAAGCAGCAGCTTATCCACGCCGTTCAGGGCGGTGGTGAACGCGGCCTGGTCGGTATAGTCCGCCTGACGTACCACTATTCCCCGCTGGCTAAAGGCGTCGGCTTTTGCCGGGTTACGCACAATAGCCACGATCTGGCTGGCCGGAACGGTTTTCAGCAGTTCTTCAATAACGAGTTGGCCAAGCTGGCCGGTTGCGCCGGTAATCGCGATCATGATGAATCTCCTTCGTGTTTGTCTGGTGTTGTGGCACACTATCACCATCACTAACTTTTAGTAAGTACGCACAAAAAGGTAAGTATGAAAACAACGGTACCGACGCTCAGCGAGCAAATGCGCGATGGCAACCTCTTTGCGGAACAGTGTCCATCAAGGGAGGTGCTCAAACACGTTACCAGCCGCTGGGGCGTGCTGATCCTGGTGGCATTGCGTCAGGGCACGCATCGCTTCAGCGACCTGCGCCGCAAGATGGGCGGCGTCAGCGAGAAAATGCTGGCCCAGTCACTTCAGGCACTAGAGCAGGACGGGTTTGTTAACCGCGTTTCTTATCCGGTTGTGCCGCCGCACGTGGAGTATAGTCTGACCCCGATGGGTATCGAGGTCAGCGAGAAAGTCGCCGCGCTGGCGGACTGGATTGAGGTGAATACGCCGCAGGTGATGGCGAACCGGGACGAACGTGCGGCGTAAAAGCCGGGTGGCGCGCAAACCTCGATCCCGTAGGCCGGGTAAGCGAAGTGTATGACCGGATACATA
>NZ_JADBQL010000042.1:0-26077 GCF_014895905.1 Enterobacter cloacae complex sp. P15RS
CTCTTCAACCGACCGGGTTGTCTGTGAAGTGATTCACATCCGCCGTGTCGATGGAGGCGCATTATAGGGATCCCAGTTTTTAGCACAAGTATTTTTTAGATCTTTTTTTCCAACTGCTGATTTTCCGTGCTTTTCGCTGAAAACCCACCCGATCCGCTTAAAAATTGACGCATTTTGCCTTGCCTCGATCCCCGATTACGATCAAAGTCTTCTTTATAGCGCTCATTTATATCGAGGTAGATATGTTTGCAGTATTACGCCCTTATAAAGATCTGTACCCCCAACAAGGCGATCGCGTGATGATCGATGCCAGCAGCGTGGTTGTGGGTGATGTCCGCATGGCCGATGATGTCAGCATCTGGCCACTCGTCGCGATCCGGGGCGATGTTAACTACGTTGCAATCGGTGCACGCACCAATATTCAGGACGGCAGCGTGCTGCATGTGACGCATAAATCATCTTACAACCCGGAAGGCAATCCGCTCATCATTGGGGAAGATGTTACCGTCGGTCATAAGGTGATGCTCCACGGCTGCACGATCGGTAACAGGGTTCTCGTTGGGATGGGATCGATTTTGCTGGATGGCGTCATAGTAGAAGATGACGTAATGATCGGCGCAGGGAGCCTTGTTCCGCAAAACAAACGCCTGGAAAGTGGCTATCTCTATTTAGGCAGCCCGGTTAAGCAGATCCGCCCCTTAAAAGAAGCGGAAATCGAAGGATTGAAATACTCAGCGAACAATTACGTTAAATGGAAAAATGACTATCTGGATCAGGATAACCAGACCCAGCCCTGATCGTCTTCCTGCTGATCGCGGATCAAATCGCTGGCTTCCTCTTCCAGATCCCAGCGATTTTCGCTAAAGACCGCTAACGCATCTGATCCCCCAAAGCGCTGGAGCAGCGTTTCCCCTTTAATCGCACAGGTTAGCTGCATTCCATGCACCAGCACCGGGAAGCAAACCGCTTGCCTGTTCTCATCCCAGATTTCTCTGTCGGGAAAATGAATCGCCTGATTCACGCCATCAGTTCCTGTTTCAGTTTTTCAATCACCGGCTCTACAGAGGGTAACATGCCATGCCAGAGTAACACCGCATGAGCCGCCTGCCCCACCAGCATGCCCAGACCATCAGCCATATGTTTTGCTCCCTGTTGTCCGCACCAGTTCAGAAAAGGCGTCATACCCTTTTGATAGAACATGTCATAGGCACAGATTTGGGAATGAATCAGGGACGCGGGAATAGCAGGGATCTCTCCATTAATACCGCTGGAGGTGGCATTAATCACAAGGTCAAATTCGTGACCCGCGAGCTCATCAAGCGCTAGCGCAGTGACGCTGCCAGTATGTGCGAATAACGCCGCCAGCTCTTCTGCTCTGGAGAAAGTCCGGTTGGTAATCGTCACCGCACAATCCAGAGAAAGGAGAGGAAGCAATACGCCGCGCGAGGCGCCACCCGCACCGATCAGCAGGATCCGAAAGCCTGGTTTAATAAACGACAGTCGCTCCAGATCGCTGAGCAAACCAATGCCGTCGGTGTTATCGCCCAGAAGGCGACCATCTTCGAGCCGCTTAAGCGTATTAACGGCACCGGCGAGCGACGCACGCTCGGTCAGCTCATCCGCACGCCCGAAAGCCTCTTCTTTAAAAGGCACCGTCACATTCGCACCTTTACCACCCGCATCAAAAAAGCCATTTAGCGTCGGTATAAATGCATCAACAGGCGCAAGGACCCGACCATACGGATGATCTATCTGCAATTGCTCTGCAAACAGCTGATGGATCAGAGGCGACTTGCTGTGCGCGATCGGGTTACCAAATACAGCGTAGGTTTCCATCACATTATCCCTGGCGAAAACGTTCGCCGGTCAAGGCATCGCGAATTTCTGACGGGTTAAGACGACCACCGGTTTCACCGACGGCTACCGGGAAATCATTCCCGAATTGCGCCAGAACTTCTTCGGTTGTCCGACAAGGCGGAAGCCCGGTCAGGTTGGCGCTGGTAGAAACCAAAGGTTTACCAAATGCCTGGCATAGCGCCACCACCAGCGGATGGTCGGTGACACGTACCGCAAGTGAATCGAAACGCCCGGTTAACCAGCGCGGCGTTGTCGGCTGTGCAGGAAAAACAAACGTCACGGGACCAGGCCACGCAGAAAAAATGGTTTCCCGCTGTGCAGGTGTCAGCATGGAATCATCAATATAGGGTTTAAGCTGCTCGTAATTCGCAGCGATCAGAATCAATCCTTTTTCGACAGGCCGCTGTTTAAGCGCCAGCAGCCGGCTAACGGCAACCTCGCTGTCAGGATCGCACCCGACCCCAAAAACGGCTTCTGTTGGATAGGCGATGACTTCTTCTTTTTTCAGGGTTTCCACCGCCTGAGCGATGGAGCCTGATGGCAGGTTATTATTCACTGATTTGATCCGCCGAAACCGGCTTTCCACATTGTTTACTGGCGCAAAAGCGTTTCATGCCTTGCGCGGTTTTCTTCTCTATAAGTAACGGATAATCGCAATGAGAGCAGACGCCCGCTACTGGTTTGAAATTGATAACGAACTGGCATTCAGGATAGCGATCGCATGAATGGAAGGTTTTGCCATAACGAGAGCGGCGCTGCACCAGCTGACCACGCTGGCACTGAGGGCAGGCAATTGCCGTTTCATCTGGCTTATCAATTTGTTCCGTATGCTCACATTCCGGGTAGCGACTGCATCCGATAAACATCCCGAAACGCCCCTGCCGCAGCGCCAGTTCACCGCCACAGAGAGGGCAAAGCTGCCCCTCCAGAATTTTGACGATATGTCCGTCCGCCTGGCTTTTCAGGGGACGGACATAATCACATTCCGGATAGTGTGAACAACCGAGAAACGGACCGTGTTTCCCGGACCGAATAACAAGTTCAGCCCCGCACTGTGGGCAGGGCTCGTTTTTATGCACCGTAAAGAGTGCTGATTTGGCCATAACAACTCTTGTTGCTGCACGTAGAATTAATGCAGCATACCTTCATTCACTTCAAAGAGTAATTCTTCCATTTGCTGATAGGCGTTTTCACAACCCGGAATGTTGAACAGAACCATCAGGATCACCCATTTCAGATCTTCCAGTTCAAACTCAGCAGTATCCAGCGCCATGACGCGCTCTATCACCATCTCTCTCGTTTCGAGGTTTAGCACCTGAATCTGCTCGAGGAATAAGATGAATCCCCGGCAGCTGGCATCCAGCCTTTCACACTCTTCAGCTGTATAGATGCGCACAGACAATGGGTCAGAAGCAAGCTGCATCGGTTCGGCGAGGCCGTCCTGATAATCAGCCAACTTATCCAGCCACATCAACGCATTATAGATATCTTCCCGCTCAAAACCTGCGTCGGTCAGATCCCGTGTTAATTTGTCCTGATCCACCTGCATTTCTGCTTCGTTGTGGATGTAAGTCTCAAACAAATACATCAGTACGTCGAACATGGCATGCCCTCCTTATTCGGACATAGCCGCCGGGTACAGCTGCGATCCACCCTGCTAACTCCAGTTCGAGTAGCTGTGCTACCGTTACTGGCACAGGTTGGCCGGCACGTTCAGCGACAACGTCAACAGGTGTTACCTCATCTCCTACGTTAGCCAGGAGCTTGGGAAATGGCAATGCTACGGCCTCCTGATCCGATGAAATATGTCGCTTTTGGCGATTATCCTGCAACCAATGCAATCCATACTGCAAATTTTCCAGGATATCCTCTTTACAGGTCACCAGCGTTGCCCCCTGTTTTATCAGCCAGTGAGGGCCTTCGCAGCCGGGGTTCCCCAACGGGCCGGGCAGCGCAAAAACTTCACGCCCCTGCTCCAGCGCGCACCTGGCGGTCACCAGCGATCCACTTCGAATCGCAGCTTCAACCACCAGCACGCCCTGGCTTAACCCGCTGATGATCCGGTTACGCCGTGGAAAGTTACCCGGTCTGGGCGATGTTGAGAGTGAAAACTCAGACACTATCGCCCCCTCTGAAGCGATAAGTTGCTCAGCCAGAACGTGATGACGACGCGGGTAGAGACTAAAAAGACCATTGCCAAGCACGGCGACACTTTGCCCTTTTGCTGTCAACGCCGCATGATGTGCGACACCGTCGATGCCGCAAGCCAGGCCACTGGTGATCGTAAAGCCACATTGAGAGAGCTGTTCACTGAGAATTTTTCCCCACCGCACGCCATACCATGAGGGCGCACGGCTGCCCACAACCGCAAGCTGCATGCTGTTAAGCACGTCAACGCGGCCTCGCACAAATAGCGCCCCGGGAAAATCAGGGATCAAACGTAACAATGGCGGGAAGCGAGGATCGTCAGCCGTGAGAAGATGGTTGTCTGCGTGCTCCAGCCATTCCAGGCTACGTTCAAGTTCACTCTCACTGAATGAAAAAAACTTTGCGACATGTTTGGCCGAAAGCCCTGCCTCTTTGACAGCGTCAGCATCAACGATAGCCTTGCGAAGCAACCGCTGCGCGGTTTCCAGCATCGCATCACCGTATAACGATCCGATGTTTATAAGCCGTAACCATATCTCTGTGGACGTCATCCTTTTCCCTGCCATAAGCAGCCTCAGCAATCTTTGCGATTGGTCACTGATGCTGTCAATCGACCGGGGATTTGTCTAGAATAGAAGTAATATTCTTTTCAACTCCTGAACACGACTCTGGAAATTTATGGCAGTTTTGCAAGTGTTACATATTCCTGACGAGCGCCTTCGCATCGTCGCGGAACCGGTTAAAGAAGTGAATGCAGAAATTCAGCGTATCGTCGATGATATGTTCGATACCATGTACGCTGAAGAAGGCATTGGCCTGGCGGCGACCCAGGTAGACATTCACAAGCGTATTATCGTGATCGACGTTTCTGAAAATCGCGATGAGCGCCTGGTGCTGATCAACCCTGAACTGCTTGAAAAAAGCGGCGAAACAGGTATTGAGGAAGGCTGTCTGTCCATCCCTGAACAGCGCGCTTTGGTGCCTCGTGCCGAAAAAGTTAAAATTCGCGCACTGGATCGTGACGGCAATCCGTTTGAACTGGAAGCCGACGATCTGCTGGCGATTTGCATTCAGCATGAGATGGATCACCTGGTCGGTAAACTGTTTATCGATTACCTCTCACCACTGAAACAACAGCGTATTCGTCAGAAAGTAGAGAAACTGGATCGTTTGCGTTCTCGCGCATAACGCCCCCCGGATACAAGGAATAACGTGTCTACATCACTACGTATAATCTTCGCGGGTACCCCTGATTTTGCAGCGCGTCATCTCGACGCGCTGTTATCGTCTGGTCATCAGATCGTTGGCGTATTCACTCAGCCGGACCGTCCGGCTGGCCGCGGTAAAAAACTGATGCCTGGCCCGGTTAAAGTACTGGCAGAAACGCATGGTTTACCGGTATTCCAGCCAGCGTCATTACGACCTCAGGAAAACCAGCATTTAGTGGCAGACCTGAATGCCGACGTGATGGTGGTTGTGGCTTATGGCCTCATTCTGCCGAAAGCGGTTCTCGATATGCCCCGTCTGGGCTGTATTAACGTCCATGGTTCCTTGCTCCCACGCTGGCGTGGTGCGGCCCCAATTCAGCGCGCTCTGTGGGCAGGCGATGCTGAAACAGGCGTTACAATCATGAAGATGGACGTAGGTTTAGACACTGGCGACATGCTGTATAAACTGGCGTGCCCCATTACCGCAGAAGATACCAGCGCCACGCTGTATGACAAGCTGGCGGATCTCGGCCCGCAGGGGCTGATTGAGACGTTGCAACAGCTTGCTGACAATACAGCGAAACCTGACGTTCAGGATGAGGCGCAGGTGACCTATGCTGAAAAGCTGAGTAAAGAAGAAGCCCGGATCGACTGGTCTCTGTCAGCAGCTCAACTCGAACGCTGCATCCGCGCCTTTAACCCGTGGCCGATGAGCTGGTTGATGATTGATGAGCAGCCAGTGAAAGTCTGGAAAGCTTCCGTTATTAACGGCAATACCTCGGCAGAGCCCGGTACGATTATCGACGCCAGCAAAAACGGTATTCAGGTTGCGACCGGAGAAGGGATCCTGAATCTTGAATCGCTGCAACCGGCCGGTAAAAAGGCGATGAGCGCGCAGGACCTGTTAAATTCCCGTCGTGAATGGTTCATCCCTGGCAATCGCCTTGCCTGAACGCATTTACTCTTAAAGCCCGGTGTGTCCGGGCATTTTTATTTTTACGGTTATGAAAAGACAAAATCTACGCACCATGGCGGCTCAGGCCGTTGAGCAGGTTATCGAGCAGGGCCAGTCACTGAGTAATGTCCTGCCTCCACTGCAACAAAAGGTTTCCGATAAAGACAAAGCCCTGCTTCAGGAGCTTTGCTTTGGCGTTCTGCGCACCCTTTCTCAGCTTGAATGGTTAATCAACAAGCTGATGTCACGCCCGATGAGCGGCAAGCAGCGCACCGTGCATTATTTAATCATGGTCGGTTTCTATCAGCTTCTGCATACCCGCATTCCTCCTCATGCCGCGCTGGCTGAGACAGTGGAGGGAGCCGTTGCGATTAAACGTCCTCAGTTGAAAGGACTGATCAACGGCGTGCTGCGTCAGTTCCAGCGTCAGCAGGACGAACTGCTGGCAGAATTTGCGCAAAGCGAAGCGCGCTTCCTGCACCCTGAATGGCTGCTGAATCGCCTTAAAAAAGCCTACCCACAGCAATGGCAAGAGATCGCTGATGCCAATAATCAACGTCCGCCGATGTGGTTACGCGTCAATCGTAACCATCACACGCGCGACGCATGGCTGGCCCTGCTGGAAGACGCCGGGATGAGTGGCTTCACTCACGCTGCTTATCCTGATGCGGTTCGTTTAGCCTCCCCTGCTCCGGTACACGCATTACCCGGCTTTGACGAAGGCTGGGTAACGGTACAGGATGCATCCGCTCAGGGCTGCATGACCTGGCTTGAACCGAAGGACGGGGAGCAAATCCTCGATCTCTGTGCAGCACCAGGGGGTAAAACAACGCACATTCTGGAAGTGGCGCCGCAGGCCAGCGTGATGGCCGTAGATGTTGACGAGCAGCGCCTGTCACGCGTCTACGACAACCTCAAACGTTTGGGTATGAAAGCGCAGGTTAAGCAAGGCGATGGACGCAAACCCGCAGACTGGTGTGGCGATACCCGGTTCGATCGCATTTTGCTCGACGCCCCCTGCTCGGCAACCGGCGTTATTCGTCGTCATCCCGATATTAAATGGCTGCGTCGCGATCGTGATATCAAGGAGCTTGCCCAGCTGCAATCCGATATTCTGGATGCCATCTGGCCGCACCTCAAACCCGGCGGAACCCTGGTGTATGCAACCTGCTCCGTTCTGCCGGAAGAGAACAGTCAGCAAATTGCGGCTTTCCTGAAACGCACCCCGGATGCCGCGCTGCACGCTACAGGTACGCCTGAGCAACCGGGTCTGCAAAACCTGCCCGGTGCAGAAGAGGGTGATGGCTTCTTTTACGCTAAGCTAATCAAAGAGTGATGTTGAGAACAGGTCACGAACGATGAAAATTATCATTCTGGGCGCAGGGCAAGTTGGCGGAACGCTGGCGGAAAACCTCGTGGGTGAAAACAACGATATCACCATTGTGGATACCAATGGCGATCGTCTGCGCGTTTTGCAGGACAAGTTTGACCTCCGCGTTGTTCAGGGGCACGGCTCTCATCCACGTGTACTCCGGGAAGCGGGCGCGGACGATGCCGACATGCTGGTTGCAGTAACCAGTTCTGATGAAACCAACATGGTTGCTTGTCAGGTGGCCTACTCGCTTTTCAACACCCCGAACCGCATCGCCCGCATTCGTTCCCCGGACTATGTCCGGGATGCGGAGAAGCTGTTTAATTCCGAAGCGGTGCCCATCGACCATCTTATTGCGCCAGAACAGCTGGTTATCGACAGTATTTATCGTCTGATTGAGTATCCGGGCGCGTTGCAGGTTGTGAACTTTGCTGAAGGAAAAGTAAGCCTGGCGGTCGTGAAGGCCTATTACGGCGGCCCGCTGATTGGTAATGCCCTGTCGACAATGCGCGAGCATATGCCCCATATCGATACGCGTGTTGCGGCTATTTTCCGTCACGACAGGCCTATCCGTCCGCAAGGTTCCACCATTGTCGAAGCCGGAGATGAAGTCTTCTTTATAGCGGCGTCTCAGCATATCCGCGCGGTGATGAGTGAGCTACAGCGTCTCGAAAAACCGTATAAACGTATTATGCTGGTCGGCGGCGGTAATATTGGCGCAGGCCTGGCGAGACGACTGGAAAAAGACTATAGCGTGAAGCTGATCGAACGAGATCAGCAGCGCGCGTCGGAGCTGGCTGAAAAACTCCAGAATACCATCGTGTTTTATGGCGATGCCTCGGATCAGGAATTGCTGGCCGAAGAGCATATCGATCAGGTCGATCTTTTTATTGCCGTCACCAACGACGACGAAGCGAATATTATGTCCGCCATGCTCGCCAAGCGTATGGGAGCAAAAAAAGTGATGGTGCTTATTCAGCGTAAGGCGTATGTCGATCTGGTACAGGGAAGCGTGATTGATATTGCTATTTCACCTCAGCAAGCCACCATTTCTGCGCTGCTAAGCCACGTGCGTAAAGCGGATATCGTCGGCGTTTCGTCCCTTCGTCGTGGTGTTGCAGAAGCCATTGAAGCCGTTGCGCACGGGGATGAAACAACGTCGCGCGTTGTCGGTCGTGCGATCGACGAAATTAAACTTCCACCTGGCACCATTATCGGCGCCGTTGTGCGAGGTAACGATGTCATGATCGCCAATGATAATTTACGTATCGAGCAGGGGGACCACGTTATTATGTTCCTAACCGATAAAAAGTTTATTACCGACGTCGAGCGTTTATTCCAGCCAAGTCCATTCTTCCTGTAAGGATCCGGGTGCTCCATCGAGAGCACCCGAATATTAACCTTTTAATTTTCATGCCTTTTATTTTGCATAGCGATTATTTATCCCCAATGGCAATTAGCTAATCATTTGTTAAACTTATAGGCGTCAGCTGGCACAAGGAGAACATAATGAGTTTTATTAAAGAATTTCGCGAATTTGCGATGCGCGGGAATGTGGTGGATTTGGCTGTGGGTGTCATTATTGGTGCGGCGTTCGGTAAGATCGTTTCATCGTTAGTCGCCGACATTATTATGCCGCCGTTAGGGCTGTTGATTGGAGGCATTGATTTCAAACAATTCGCCTTCACCCTGCGGGAAGCTCAGGGCGATATCCCTGCGGTTGTAATGCACTATGGCGTTTTCATTCAGAACGTTTTTGATTTCGTGATTGTGGCATTTGCCATTTTCATGGCCATCAAACTTATCAACAGACTTAACCGTAAAAAAGAAGAACCGGCTGCTGCCCCGCCAGCACCCACTAAAGAAGAAGTCTTGCTGACTGAAATTCGCGATCTGTTAAAAGAACAGAATAATCGCGTTTAATCAGGCGAGAGAAACAGAAAGGCCAGTGGTAAAAAAGCGATTCGCTTGCTTGCCACTGGCCTCCCAGTTACCCCGTTGTGCATGTTTACCTTTACGCAAATAACTGCCTTTCCCTTTTTTGTTCTTCTCAACACGCTGTCTGAAAAGCGGGTCGTGAAGCAATGCCTCAATGGCGTTATCCTTAATTTGTCCCTTAGTATGCTGATAGCGGCTCATCATTTCTCCTGAGCATAGTTAATGTCGGCTGGAGTCTAGACCCTGCCTGATAAAAAATCAACAACCCTGAGTTTCATTACTCGCCCCCTGCTCAAGTGCTTCCAGAATTGAGCAATAAACGCTGCTGTGAGCAGTACCGCAGCACGCGTCATTCAGCCTTTGCAGAGACCGCTGCATGGCTTGCAGCTCCTGAATTCGTGCTTCAACTTCATCCAGCCTGGCCTTCACGATGCTTTTCGATTCCTGACACGTGTGATGTTCAGGATCGATACGGATCGACAGCAGTTCACGGATCGACTCCAGCGTGAAGCCGAGCTGCCGTGCATAGCGGATAAAACGCAGGCGTTGCAGGTCGTTATCCGTATAAAGGCGAAATCCACCTTCCGTTCTGACCTCATGATCGATCATCTGCTGCTTTTCGTAATAGCGGATAGTATCCGGCGTTACGTTAGCAAGTTTCGCAAGTTCACCTATGCGGTACATGGCTACTCCTCGTTTATTTTTTGCCTTAACCTTTCACTGTATTCGCCATGTAAAAAGTCGGTGTTCATTCCCGTCTGGCGAAGCTTTAGCTCAATAAGCGCTAAACGACGACTGATTTCGGAGTACCGGGGGTCGTCCTTATGAATGCCTTTAAGCAGATCGGCAAGCTCGACGGCTTCATTGCGTTGCTGAAGTTCAGGAGGTAAACAGCCTGCATTTTTCAGTAAGCGATAGCCGGCGCGTAAGTCGGTTGGAACATGTGAATCATCATCCAGCATCAGCGGTTCACCGCTACCGGGAAGATTGTCGAACTCGCCTTTGTTTTGGGCATCAGAAATATGGCGTTCAGCCCACTGATCGAGCAACCACATAATGAACTCCAGGGGATGAGCAGAAAAGATACAGACATTGTAGATAAGTGGTGATTCTGCGGATATAAAAAAACCCGCCGAGGCGGGTTTTTTTACGTTACTACAGATTACTCTGCAGCAGCTTCTGCTTTCTCTGAACGATCAACCAGCTCGATGTAAGCCATCGGCGCGTTGTCGCCTGCACGGAAGCCACACTTCAGAATGCGAGTGTAACCACCGGCACGGCTCGCGAAACGCGGGCCCAGTTCGTTAAACAGTTTTGCCACGATCTCGTTATCACGAGTACGGGCGAATGCCAGACGACGATTAGCAACGCTGTCAGTCTTGGCAAGAGTAATCAGCGGCTCAACTACGCGACGCAGCTCTTTCGCTTTAGGCAGGGTCGTCTTGATGATTTCATGACGAACCAGTGAACCTGCCATGTTGCGGAACATAGCCTGGCGATGGCTGCTGTTGCGGTTCAGTTGACGACCACTCTTACGATGGCGCATGACCTTATCCTTCTCAGTAAAACCTTAACCTGTGATCCGGTTACTCGTCAGCAATGCTTGCCGGTGGCCAGTTTTCCAGGCGCATGCCCAGAGACAGACCACGTGAAGCCAGCACGTCTTTAATCTCGGTAAGAGATTTTTTACCCAGGTTCGGCGTTTTCAGCAACTCAACCTCGGTACGCTGTACCAGATCACCGATATAGTGGATAGCTTCTGCCTTGAGGCAGTTAGCAGAGCGGACAGTCAATTCCAGATCGTCAACAGGGCGCAGCAGGATCGGATCGAATTCTGGTTTCTCTTCTTTCACTTCCGGCTGACGTACATCACGTAAGTCAACGAAAGCTTCCAGTTGTTCTGCCAGGATGGTTGCCGCACGACGAATCGCCTCTTCAGGATCGATTGTGCCATTGGTTTCCATTTCGATGACCAGCTTGTCCAGGTCGGTACGCTGTTCTACACGCGCTGCTTCAACATTGTAGGCAATACGCTCTACAGGGCTGTAGCATGCGTCGACCAGCAGACGGCCGATTGGGCGCTCATCTTCTTCCGAATGAATTCGGGCAGAAGCCGGCACATAACCACGACCGCGCTGAACTTTGATACGCATGCTAATCGCTGCGTTCTCATCGGTCAGGTGGCAGATCACGTGCTGCGGCTTGACGATTTCAACATCACCGTCGTGGGTGATGTCGGCTGCAGTCACAGGGCCAATGCCAGATTTATTCAGAGTAAGAATAACTTCATCTTTACCCTGAACTCTCACCGCCAGCCCTTTCAGGTTGAGCAGGATTTCAAGGATATCTTCCTGAACGCCTTCTTTGGTGCTGTACTCATGAAGTACACCATCAATCTCAACCTCGGTCACCGCGCAACCCGGCATCGATGAGAGCAGAATACGGCGCAGTGCGTTACCCAGAGTATGGCCAAAGCCACGCTCTAAAGGCTCAAGGGTCACCTTGGCGTGCGTCGAACTCACTTGCTCGATATCTACCAGGCGCGGTTTTAGAAACTCTGTCACAGAACCCTGCATTGTGTCCTCTCTTTGGTACTAAGCTTTACTTGGAGTAAAGCTCGACGATCAGGTGTTCGTTAATGTCCGCAGACAGATCAGAACGTTCTGGCTGACGCTTGAACGTACCTTCCATCTTGCCAGCATCAACTTCCAGCCAGGTTGGCTTTTCACGCTGCTCAGCCAGCTCCAGAGCGGCTTTCACGCGAGATTGCTTTTTCGCTTTCTCACGAATGCTAACAACGTCATTCGCTTTAACCTGATAAGAAGCGATGTTAACAACACGACCGTTTACCATGATTGCTTTATGGCTAACCAGCTGGCGTGATTCAGCACGAGTCGCGCCGAAGCCCATACGGTATACAACGTTGTCCAGACGACCTTCCAGCAGAGCCAGCAGGTTTTCACCTGTGTTGCCTTTCAGACGTGCTGCTTCTTTATAGTAGTTACGGAACTGACGCTCCAGCACACCGTAGATACGGCGAACTTTTTGCTTTTCACGCAACTGCACACCATAGTCAGACAGACGCGGTTTACGCGCACCGTGCTGGCCAGGAGCTTGTTCAATTTTACACTTGGTATCGATCGCGCGAACGCCAGACTTAAGGAATAAGTCGGTGCCCTCACGACGGCTCAGCTTGAGCTTAGGACCCAAATATCTTGCCATTTTCTATCTCCAACTAACCTAAAAAACGAGCGTTATACGCGACGTTTTTTCGGCGGACGACAACCGTTATGAGGGATCGGAGTCACATCAGTAATATTCGTGATGCGGAAACCAGCGGCGTTCAGAGCGCGAACAGTAGATTCACGACCCGGACCCGGACCTTTAACCATAACTTCCAGATTCTTGATGCCGTATTCTTTTACGGCTTCAGCGCAACGCTCTGCTGCAACCTGAGCTGCGAACGGAGTGGATTTGCGAGAACCACGGAAACCGGAACCACCGGCTGTTGCCCAACCCAATGCGTTACCCTGACGATCAGTAATAGTAACGATGGTGTTGTTGAAAGAAGCATGGATATGAGCCACGCCGTCAGAGACTTGTTTTCTTACACGTTTACGTGCACGAACTGGTGCCTTTGCCATTATTCAATCACCCCGATTATTTCTTGATCGGTTTGCGCGGACCCTTACGGGTACGTGCGTTGGTCTTAGTACGCTGACCGCGCACTGGCAGACCACGACGATGACGCAAACCGCGATAGCAACCAAGATCCATCAGGCGCTTGATGCTCATGCTGATTTCACGGCGCAGATCACCTTCAACGACAAATTTGGCAACTTCGTCACGCAGCGTGTCGATTTGTTCTTCAGACAGCTCACTGATCTTAACATCTTCAGCGATACCCGCTGCAGCCAGAATGGCTTTAGAACGGGTCTTGCCGACGCCGTAGATCGAAGTTAATGCGATCACAGCATGTTTCTGATCAGGAATGTTAATGCCTGCTATACGGGCCACTATGCACTCCTACTATTTAATATGTACGCACCATGCTGAAAAGCCCGTTTTCAGGATACTCAAATGGAAACGTACAGACATACAAAAGATTGGCTGGCTAATCTAGCCAGCTCAACCCAACTTTGCAAGAAAAATATGCGAAATAATCAGCCTTGGCGCTGTTTATGCTTCGGCTCGGCACTGCAAATCACACGGATGACACCATCACGCTTAACGATTTTGCAGTTACGGCATAATTTCTTGACGGAAGCACGAACTTTCATTTTTACTCTCCGTAACTTCTCAGGCGACCAGTTAGCGGCCGTAGCCTTTCAGGTTCGCCTTCTTCAATGCAGACTCATACTGACTGGACATCATCAGAGTTTGCACTTGAGCCATAAAGTCCATAATCACGACAACAACGATAAGCAGTGAGGTCCCACCGAAGTAGAACGGTACTTTCATTGCATCACGCATGAACTCCGGGATCAGGCAGATAAAAGTAATATAAAGCGCACCAACCAAAGTCAGGCGAGTCATTACTTTATCGATATACTTCGCCGTTTGCTCTCCCGGACGAATTCCTGGTACAAATGCACCGGACTTCTTCAGGTTATCTGCTGTTTCACGCGGGTTGAAGACCAACGCCGTGTAGAAGAAACAGAAGAAGATGATCGCAGACGCATAGAGTAACACATAAAGTGGTTGCCCAGGCTGCAAATACAGCGAAATTGTTGTCAGCCAGTTCCAACCAGTACCGCCCCCGAACCATGACGCGATGGTTGCCGGGAACAGAATAATACTGGAAGCGAAGATAGCCGGGATAACCCCCGCCATATTCACTTTCAGCGGTAAATGTGTGCTCTGTGCAGCATAGACACGACGACCCTGTTGACGCTTAGCGTAGTTCACCACAATGCGGCGTTGACCACGTTCAACGAAGACAACAAAGAACGTCACTGCAAATACTAATACTGCAACCAACAGCAACAGGAGGAAGTGCAGGTCGCCTTGACGCGCTTGCTCGATAGTATGGGCGATGGCCGGCGGGAGACCCGCAACGATACCGGCGAAGATAATGATTGAGATACCGTTACCGATACCTCGTTCAGTAATCTGTTCGCCGAGCCACATCAGGAACATGGTCCCTGTGACCAGACTAACAACAGCGGTGAAATAGAATGCAAAGCCTGGGTTTAATACCAGGCCCTGCATACCAGGCATATTCGGAAGACCGGTAGCAATACCGATCGACTGGAATATTGCCAGCACCAGAGTGCCGTAACGGGTGTACTGGCTAATCTTACGACGTCCAGACTCCCCTTCTTTCTTCAGCTCTGCCAGGGCCGGATGAACGACCGTCAGCAGCTGGATAATAATCGATGCCGAAATGTACGGCATAATACCCAGCGCGAAAATAGAAGCACGGCTGAGAGCACCACCAGAGAACATGTTGAACATTTCAATGATGGTGCCTCGCTGTTGCTCAAGCAGTTTGGCAAGTACAGCGGCATCAATACCAGGGATCGGAATAAAAGAGCCAATACGGAACACAATCAGCGCGCCGATTACAAACAGCAGTCTGCGTTTCAGCTCGCCAAATCCACCTTTGGCACTTTGAAAATCTAATCCCGGTTGCTTAGCCATCTGCTACTTATTCCTCAATTTTACCGCCAGCAGCTTCGATAGCAGCACGAGCACCTTTAGTAACACGCAGGCCACGAACAGTTACCGGAGTAGAAACTTCACCAGCCAGGATCACTTTCGCGAACTCGATCTGGATACCGATAATGTTAGCCGCTTTCAGCGTGTTCAGGTCTACAACGCCGCCTTCAACTTTCGCCAGGTCAGACAGACGGATTTCCGCTGTGATCGCTGCTTTGCGAGAGGTGAAGCCGAACTTCGGCAGACGACGGTACAGTGGCATCTGGCCACCCTCGAAACCGCGACGTACGCCACCGCCAGAACGAGAGTTCTGACCTTTGTGACCACGACCACCGGTTTTGCCGAGGCCAGAACCGATACCACGACCCAGGCGTTTACCCGCCTTTTTAGAGCCTTCGGCCGGAGACAGAGTATTTAAACGCATCTCTTACTCCTCAACTTTAACCATGAAGTAAACCGCGTTGACCATACCACGAACAGCAGGAGTATCCTCGCGCTCAACGGTATGACCAATACGACGCAGACCCAGGCCAAGCAGCGTTGCCTTGTGTTTCGGCAGACGACCGATTGCACTGCGGGTTTGAGTGATTTTAATAGTCTTTGCCATGGTCAATTACCCCAGAATTTCTTCAACGGATTTACCACGCTTGGCAGCGACCATTTCTGGAGAATTCATATTTTCCAGGCCATCAATAGTTGCACGAACCACGTTGATCGGGTTGGTGGAACCATATGCTTTAGCCAGAACGTTATGAACTCCAGCAACTTCCAGAACGGCGCGCATTGCACCACCGGCGATGATACCGGTACCTTCGGAAGCTGGCTGCATGAATACACGAGAACCCGTGTGAACACCTTTAACTGGGTGTTGCAGGGTACCGTTGTTCAGCGCGACGTTAATCATATTGCGACGGGCTTTTTCCATCGCTTTCTGGATCGCTGCTGGAACTTCACGCGCTTTACCGTAACCAAAACCAACGCGACCGTTACCATCACCAACTACAGTCAGAGCTGTGAAGGAGAAAATACGACCACCTTTAACGGTTTTAGATACGCGGTTTACCGCGATCAGCTTTTCCTGCAGTTCGCCAGCCTGTTTTTCGATGTGAGCCATCTTACACCTCTACCTTAGAACTGAAGGCCAGCTTCACGGGCAGCATCTGCCAGTGCCTGGACACGACCATGATATTGGAACCCGGAACGGTCAAAGGAAACATTGCTGATGCCTTTTTCCAGAGCGCGTTCTGCAACAGCTTTACCTACAGCTGCAGCGGCGTCTTTGTTACCGGTATACTTCAATTGTTCTGAGATAGCTTTTTCTACAGTAGAAGCAGCTACCAGAACTTCAGAACCGTTCGGTGCAATTACCTGTGCGTAAATATGACGCGGGGTACGATGTACCACCAGGCGAGTTGCACCCAGCTCTTTGAGCTTGCGGCGTGCGCGGGTCGCACGACGGATACGAGCAGATTTCTTATCCATAGTGTTACCTTACTTCTTCTTAGCCTCTTTGGTACGCACGACTTCGTCGGCGTAACGAACACCCTTGCCTTTATAAGGCTCAGGACGACGGTAGGCGCGCAGATCTGCTGCAACCTGACCGATCAGCTGTTTATCAGCGCCTTTCAGCACGATTTCAGTCTGAGTCGGACATTCTGCAGTGATACCGGCCGGCAGCGGATGCTCAACAGGGTGTGAGAAGCCCAGAGACAGGCCTACTGCATTCCCTTTGATAGCTGCACGATAACCTACACCAACCAGCTGAAGCTTTTTAGTGAAGCCTTCGGTAACACCAACAACCATTGAGTTCAGCAGGGCACGCGCGGTACCAGCCTGAGCCCATCCATCCACGAAACCATCACGTGGACCGAAGGTCAGAGCGTTATCTGCATGTTTAACTTCAACAGCTTTGTTGAGGGTACGAGTCAGCTCGCCGTTTTTACCTTTGATCGTAATAACCTGACCGTCGATTTTTACATCAACGCCGGCAGGAATAACGACCGGTGCTTTAGCAACACGAGACATTCTTTCCTCCGATTAGGCTACGTAGCAGATAATTTCGCCACCAAGACCAGCCTGGCGCGCTGCACGATCAGTCATAACACCTTTAGAGGTAGAAACAACTGCGATACCAAGACCAGCCATTACTTTTGGCAGCTCATCTTTTTTCTTATAGATGCGCAGGCCTGGGCGGCTGACACGCTGAATGCTTTCTACAACAGCTTTACCCTGGAAATACTTGAGAGTAAGTTCCAGTTCCGGCTTGGTGTCGCCTTCAACTTTAAAATCTTCGATAAAACCTTCTTCCTTCAGCACGTTGGCAATTGCCACTTTCAGCTTGGCGGAAGGCATGGTGACCGCAACTTTGTTCGCGGCCTGACCGTTACGGATACGGGTCAGCATATCCGCGATCGGATCTTGCATGCTCATCTGTCTTTACTCCCGTGATTCAATTGGTAATTACCAGCTAGCCTTTTTCAAGCCTGGTACTTCACCGCGCATGGCGGCTTCACGCAGTTTGATACGGCTCAACCCAAACTTGCCCACATAACCATGTGGACGACCTGTTTGACGACAGCGGTTACGCTGACGAGACGGGCTGGAATCACGCGGCAGAGACTGCAGCTTGAGAACCGCATTCCAACGATCTTCGTCGGAAGCGTTCACATCAGAAATGATCGCTTTCAGTTCAGCGCGTTTAGCGAAGAATTTATCAGCTAAAGCTACGCGCTTTACTTCGCGTGCTTTCATTGATTGCTTAGCCATTCAGTAACCCTACCTTACTTGCGGAACGGGAAGTCAAAGGCAGCCAGCAGAGCACGGCCTTCTTCGTCAGATTTCGCAGTAGTGGTAATGGTAATATCCAAACCACGCACGCGGTCGACTTTATCGTAGTCGATTTCTGGGAAGATGATCTGCTCACGGACACCCATGCTGTAGTTACCACGACCGTCGAAAGACTTAGCGGACAAGCCACGGAAGTCACGGATACGTGGAACAGCAATAGTGATCAGGCGCTCAAGGAACTCCCACATGCGTTCGCCACGCAGAGTTACTTTACAGCCGATCGGATAGCCCTGACGGATTTTGAAGCCTGCAACAGATTTGCGTGCTTTGGTGATCAGCGGTTTTTGACCGGAGATTGCTGTCAGGTCAGCTGCTGCGTTATCCAGCAGTTTCTTGTCAGCGATCGCTTCACCAACACCCATGTTCAGGGTGATCTTCTCGACCCGAGGGACTTGCATGACAGAATTGTAGCTAAACTCAGTCATGAGTTTGTTAACTACTTCGTCTTTGTAGTAATCATGCAGTTTCGCCATCGTACTACTCCAAATTACTTGATAGTTTCGCTGTTAGACTTGAAGAAACGGACTTTTTTGCCGTCTTCGAATCTAAAGCCTACACGGTCAGCCTTACCGGTAGCCGCATTGAAGATTGCAACGTTAGAAACCTGAATAGCAGCTTCTTTTTCAACGATGCCGCCTGGTTGGTTCAGGGCCGGAACCGGCTTCTGATGTTTCTTAACCAGGTTGATACCTTCAACGACAAGTTTGCCGGAAGACAGAACATTTTTTACTTTACCGCGTTTACCTTTATCTTTACCGGTTAACACGATAACTTCGTCATCACGACGGATTTTCGCTGCCATGATTCGCTCCTTAGAGTACTTCTGGTGCCAGAGAGATAATTTTCATGAACTTCTCAGTACGAAGTTCACGAGTTACCGGCCCAAAGATACGCGTGCCGATAGGCTGCTCGCTGTTATTGTTTAAAATAACGCATGCATTACCATCGAAGCGAATGACAGAACCGTCAGGGCGACGAACACCCTTCTTGGTGCGCACCACTACCGCCTTCAGCACATCACCTTTTTTGACCTTACCACGTGGAATTGCTTCCTTGATGGTGATCTTGATGATGTCGCCTACGCCTGCGTAGCGACGGTGCGAGCCACCCAGAACCTTGATACACATTACGCGACGTGCACCGGAGTTGTCGGCGACGTTCAGCATAGTCTGTTCTTGGATCATTTTAGTGCTCCGCTAATGTCAACTACTACCTGAGACTCTAAAATCAGAGCCGTTAAAAAGCCCCATATCGAGGGCGCGGCATTATAACACCGCTTCTGCAATATGGGTAGAAAAAATAAACGGCTCATCGCTGAGCCGTTTATTCGTATTGAGAATGCGTACTCTATTACAGAACCGCTTTCTCTACAACGCGAACCAGCGTCCAGGACTTAGTCTTGGACAGTGGACGGCATTCACGGATTTCAACCTTGTCGCCGATACCACATTCGTTGTTCTCGTCATGTACGTGCAGTTTGGTCGTACGCTTGATGAATTTACCGTAGATCGGGTGTTTCACAAAACGTTCGATAGCTACAACAATGGATTTCTCCATTTTATCGCTAACAACACGACCTTGCAGAGTACGGATTTTATCGGTCATTACGCACCCGCCTTCTGAGTCAGTAAAGTCTTAACGCGCGCAACATTGCGACGCACTTGCTTCAGCAGGTGAGTCTGTTGCAGCTGGCCACTTGCAGCCTGCATACGCAGGTTGAACTGCTCACGCAGCAGGTTCAGCAGCTCAGCGTTCAGCTCTTCAACGCTTTTTTCACGCAGCTCTTTTGCTTTCATTACATCACCGTCTTAGTTACAAAGGTGGTTTTGATAGGCAGTTTCGCTGCTGCCAGGCCGAAGGCTTCACGGGCCAGCTCTTCCGGAACACCGTCCATTTCATAAAGGACTTTGCCCGGTTGGATCAAGGCAACCCAGTACTCCACGTTACCTTTACCTTTACCCATACGAACTTCCAGTGGCTTCTCGGTGATCGGTTTGTCCGGGAAAACACGGATCCAGATCTTACCTTGACGCTTAACTGCACGGGTCATTGCACGACGTGCTGCTTCGATCTGACGTGCAGTCAGACGACCACGGCCAACAGCTTTCAGACCGAAAGTGCCGAAGCTAACATCCGTACCCTGCGCCAGACCACGGTTGCGGCCTTTGTGCACTTTACGGAATTTTGTACGCTTTGGTTGTAACATCAGCGACGCTCCTTATTTACGGCCTTTACGCTGCTGCTTTTTAGGTTGAGCAGCCGGTTTTTCCGGTTGTTCAACAGCAGCCATACCACCCAGGATCTCACCTTTGAAGATCCATACCTTAACGCCGATTACACCGTAAGTGGTGTGCGCTTCAGAGGTGTTGTAGTCGATGTCAGCACGCAGAGTGTGCAGCGGTACGCGACCTTCGCGGTACCATTCGGTACGTGCGATTTCCGCGCCGCCCAGACGGCCGCTAACTTCAACTTTGATACCTTTAGCGCCCAGACGCATTGCGTTCTGTACAGCACGCTTCATAGCACGACGGAACATAACGCGACGTTCCAGCTGAGAAGTGATGCTGTCAGCAACCAATTTAGCGTCCAGTTCAGGCTTACGAACTTCAGCGATATTGATCTGTGCAGGAACGCCAGCGATATCCGCTACGACCTTGCGCAGTTTTTCTACGTCTTCGCCTTTCTTACCGATAACGATGCCAGGGCGAGCAGTGTGAATAGTCACACGGATGCTCTTAGCTGGACGCTCGATAACGATACGAGATACAGACGCTTTAGCCAGTTCCTTAGTCAGGTACTGACGTACTTTAAAATCGCTGTCCAGGTTGTCAGCGAATTCTTTGGTGTTCGCAAACCAGGTAGAGTTCCATGGTTTTACAATACCCAGGCGAATACCATTAGGATGTACTTTCTGACCCATTGCTAGTCTCCAGAGTCTCAGCGATCGGACACAACCACAGTAATGTGGCTGGTGCGCTTCAGGATGCGATCTGCACGACCTTTCGCACGCGGCATAATGCGCTTCATGCTTGGGCCTTCATCTACGAAAATTTTCGCGACTTTCAGATCGTCGATGTCAGCGCCATCGTTGTGTTCAGCGTTAGCAATGGCAGATTCCAGTACTTTCTTGACCAATACCGCAGCTTTCTTGTTGGTATAGGTCAGGATGTCCAGGGCCTGCGACACTTTCTTACCGCGAATCAGGTCAGCAACAAGGCGAACCTTCTGTGCAGAAGAACGAGCATGGCGATGTTGAGCTAAAGTTTCCATCTCTTCCTCCTACCTTATTTCTTCTTCGCTTTTTTATCAGCAGCGTGGCCGCGATAAGTACGAGTCGGTGCGAATTCACCCAGTTTGTGACCAACCATTTCGTCGGTAACAAAGACTGGAACGTGCTGACGACCATTATGGACAGCGATGGTCAAACCGATCATGTTAGGAAAGATCGTTGAACGACGGGACCAAGTGCGCAGGGGCTTCTTGTCTCCGCTTTCCACCGCTTTCTCTACCTTCTTCAGCAAGTGCAGGTCAATAAAAGGACCTTTCTTGAGAGAACGTGGCATGGCTTATCCTCTAAAATTATTTGCTACGGCGACGTACGATAAATTTATCAGTACGCTTGTTGCTGCGGGTCTTCTTACCTTTGGTCTGAACGCCCCACGGAGTTACCGGGTGCTTACCAAAGTTACGACCTTCACCACCACCATGTGGGTGATCGACTGGGTTCATCGCAGTACCGCGAACGGTAGGACGAACACCACGCCAGCGTGCAGCACCAGCTTTACCCAGAACGCGCAGCATATGCTCAGCATTGCCAACTTCGCCCAGAGTAGCGCGGCAGTCTGCTTCGACTTTACGCATTTCACCAGAACGCAGACGCAGGGTGACATAAGCACCGTCACGCGCAACGATCTGAACGTAAGTACCCGCGGAACGCGCCAGCTGACCGCCTTTACCTGGTTT
Organism: Enterobacter cloacae complex sp. P15RS; assembly: GCF_014895905.1. NCBI lineage: Bacteria > Pseudomonadati > Pseudomonadota > Gammaproteobacteria > Enterobacterales > Enterobacteriaceae > Enterobacter > Enterobacter cloacae complex sp. P15RS. The sequence goes on from NZ_JADBQL010000042.1 coordinate 21,950, forward strand.
CATTTCTACGTTATGAACGGTAGAACCAACCGGGATATTGCGCATCGGCAGGGTGTTGCCTGCTTTGATTGCAGCATCAACGCCAGACTGAATCTGGTCGCCAGCTTTCAGGCCTTTAGGGGCCAGGATGTAACGGCGTTCGCCATCTTTGTACAGAACCAGCGCGATGTTCGCGGAACGGTTCGGATCGTACTCAAGACGCTCAACAACTGCTGGGATACCGTCTTTGTTGCGTTTGAAGTCAACAATACGATAAGCCTGCTTGTGGCCACCACCGATGTGACGAGTGGTGATACGGCCATTGTTGTTACGACCACCGGATTTGCTGTTTTTTTCCAGCAACGGAGCAAAAGGTTTGCCCTTGTGCAGCTCAGGGTTAACCACTTTAACTACGTGGCGACGACCCGGAGATGTCGGTTTACATTTAACAACTGCCATTGTATTACTCCTCCGACTTACTCAGCGCCGCCAACGAAGTCCAGGTTCTGGCCTTCTTTCAGGGTGACGTAAGCTTTTTTCCAGTCGCTACGACGACCGATACGCTGTCCGTGACGTTTAACTTTCCCTTTAACTACCAGGGTGTTAACGACTTCGACTTCGACTTCAAACAGTTTCTGCACAGCAGCTTTGATTTCTGCTTTGGTCGCGTCTTTAGCAACTTTGAGAACGATGGTGTTTGTTTTTTCCATCGCAGTAGACGCTTTTTCAGAAACGTGCGGTGCGCGCAGCACCTTCAGCAGACGTTCTTCACGAATCATGCCAGCATCTCCTCAACTTGCTTAACAGCATCAGCAGTCATTACGACTTTGTCGAAGGCGATCAGGCTAACCGGGTCGATACCAGTCGCGTCGCGTACGTCAACCTTGTGCAGGTTACGCGCGGCCAGGAACAGGTTCTCGTCCAGCTCACCGGTGATGATCAGCACATCTTCCAGAGCCATGTCTTTCAGTTTCTGTGCCAGCAGCTTAGTTTTAGGCGCTTCAACAGAGAACTTCTCGACAACGATCAGACGATCCTGACGTACCAGTTCGGACAGAATGCTTTTCAGCGCGCCGCGGTACATCTTTTTGTTAACTTTTTGACTGTGGTCCTGTGGACGCGCAGCGAAGGTCACGCCACCTGAACGCCAGATCGGGCTCTTGATAGAACCTGAACGCGCACGGCCGGTACCTTTCTGGCGCCATGGCTTTTTGCCAGAACCAGTTACTTCAGCACGAGTCTTCTGAGCACGAGTACCCTGACGAGCACCAGCTGCATAAGCAACAACAACCTGGTGAACCAGCGCTTCGTTGAAATCACGACCGAAGGTAGTTTCGGAAACAGTCAGCGCGCTCTGCGCGTCTTTCAATACTAATTCCATTGCTATCCCCTTACGCCTTCACAGCTGGTTTAACGATCAGGTCGCTACCGGTTGCACCCGGGACCGCACCTTTAACCAGCAGCAGGTTGCGCTCAGCGTCAACACGTACTACGTCCAGGCTCTGAACGGTTACACGTTCGTTACCCAGCTGACCTGCCATTTTCTTGCCTTTGAATACTTTGCCCGGAGTCTGGTTCTGACCGATAGAACCCGGAACGCGGTGAGACAAGGAGTTACCGTGGGTAGCGTCCTGGGTACGGAAGTTCCAGCGCTTAACGGTACCAGCAAAACCTTTACCTTTAGAGGTACCGGTTACGTCAACTTTTTTAACGTCAGCAAACAGCTCAACGCTAATGTCCTGACCTACGGTGAACTCTTCGCCTTCAGCAAGACGGAATTCCCACAGACCACGGCCAGCTTCAACGCCAGCTTTAGCGAAGTGACCCGCTTCTGGTTTGGTTACACGGTTAGCTTTTTTAGCACCAGTGGTAACCTGAATAGCGCGGTAGCCATCGTTAGCCAGATCTTTAACCTGAGTAACGCGGTTTGCTTCAACTTCGATTACGGTTACTGGGATAGAAACGCCATCTTCAGTGAAGATGCGGGTCATACCCACTTTTTTACCGACTAAACCAATCATTGTTTCAACCTCTCAATCGCTCGATGACCTGATTAACCCAGGCTGATCTGCACGTCTACACCGGCAGCCAGATCCAGACGCATCAGAGCATCAACGGTTTTCTCAGTTGGCTCAACGATGTCAACCAGACGCTTGTGAGTGCGGATTTCGTACTGATCACGCGCATCTTTGTTAACGTGCGGAGAGATCAGAACGGTAAAGCGCTCTTTGCGGGTCGGCAGCGGGATCGGACCACGGACTTGCGCACCAGTGCGCTTAGCAGTCTCGACGATTTCCGCGGTTGATTGATCGATCAGACGATGATCAAACGCTTTAAGGCGGATACGGATTCTTTGGTTCTGCATGAGACCAGAGCTCCAATTATTTTATAAACGAAAATGATTACTCCTCAAACCCATTACGATTGATGGGAGAGTGTAACCGTTCTTACGTAGCTCCCCAATTGGGAGCATTGTTGAGTAACAAAGTGAGCTACTCTGGTTCAGATTGAACCCGCCGTCAATTACGACAAGCCCGCGCATTATACGTAAATCTGGGCAAGACGCAAGTGCCGTTTAGAAATTAAGCGCTAAAGGCATAGTGTGCGTGTGACCACGCAACCTTTTCTGCAACAGCTCTCGTCTCACCGCTTTTCCTGAAGCGGCTACGCAACTGCGGATTTTGCACATTGCCGGGCACAGGGATTAGAAAGAATATGCGCTCAAATCCTTTTGAGGCCTGTGCCATGTTAATGACCCTCCCCTTTCTGCTGATCTATTTTTCGCTATCGGCCTTGCTGGTACGCGCTGATATTCGCGATGGGCTCCTTCCCGACCGCTTGCTCTGCCCGCTGCTCTGGACGGGCCTGCTTTACCAGCTTTGTCTCCATCCTGATTTTTTACCAAGCGCGGTGGTGGGTACGATGACAGGCTATGTTGGATTCGCCGCCATCTATTGGGGCTATCGGCTTGTCTGCCAACGTGAAGGAATGGGGTATGGCGATGTAAAATATCTGGCGGCGCTGGGGGCATGGCACGGCTGGTGTGCGCTCCCAATACTGGCGTTAGTGGCCGCATTGATGGCACTGCTATACCTGACGGGTTTATCGTTAATCAACCCAGATAAAGGGGCATTAAAAAACCCACTGCCTTTTGGGCCATTTCTGGCGGCAGCGGGTTTATGTGTTGGCTGGGAAAGCCTGATTAACTTTCCACTTTGATCTGAGACTGGAGATAGTTCTGTAGGCCAATTTTGCTGATGAGATCCAGTTCGGTTTCCAGCCAGTCGATATGCCCTTCTTCATCGGCCAGGATCTGGATCATCATATCGCGGCTGACGTAGTCATGTACGCTATCTGCATAGGCAATGGCTTCACGCAAGTCTTTTGCGCCCTCCAGCTCCAGCCGGAGATCGGAACGCAGCATCTCTTCGACATCCTCGCCGATGCCCAGTTTTCCCAGATCCTGTAGGTTAGGGATGCCTTCAAGGAATAAAATACGCTCAATGTATTTATCGGCGTGTTTCATTTCATCAATGGACTCATGGTATTCCACATCGTTGAGGCGAGTCAGTCCCCAGTTCTTGAACATTCTTGCATGGAGAAAATACTGATTGATTGCGACAAGCTCATTTCCCAATAATTTATTGAGATAACTTATGATTTTAACATCACCTTTCATTATATAGTCCCTCCGCTTCCACTCATTGAAGCGTAGAACGGGCTACGGGGATGTCAAAAAAAAGATAGAGGCTTACGCGATCTCTTTGAATTCCGGGATCTGCATCAGTTCGTCCTGCATGATCTCACGCGCTGCGCGAACGCATTTACCGCATTGATTTCCCACCGGAACAAACTTGCGAAGCTGCTGGAATGATTGTGGCTGAAACTGGCGAACGGCCTGACGAATTTTTTTGTCGCTTACACCATTACATAAACAAACGTACATAAAGACTCCCGTTCAAAATATGCGCAAAGTGTAAGTGAGAATGGTTATGATTACAATAGCACATACGCCAGGATACGGGCCGGGAGCGGTTAAAAAATGCGAAAGTTTGTGACAGGGAAAAGGTCAGAAAATAAAAAAGGACGCCGAAGCGTCCTTTTTATTTCAGGGATAATTAATTAGCCCAGAACTTTAGCAACAACGCC
>NZ_JADBQL010000043.1:0-68569 GCF_014895905.1 Enterobacter cloacae complex sp. P15RS
CAGCCCCGCCAACCCTAGCCCCCGCCCACGTCAGCGCTCCAAGCCAGAACGCAGGTAGCACCACAAACATCGTCCCCATCACCACATTGACGATCAAATCATCAGAAGCGTTCTGCAACCCATACAGGTTAAAGTGCGAAGCACCCTCTGCGTTGTAGATAATTTCCATCAGCCAGCTATCCAGCCAACGTGCAAGTTCCCACCAGAAGGTAAGAAAGAACAGGGCGAACTGCACGAAGCTCAGCATAACCACAGTTTTTAATTCCCACGCAGAGAACAGCAGGATCACAGGAATACAAATCACAAGGGCCATTCCAAGTAATGTCTGCACCATCGGCAACGCTTGACGCACGCTGTCGAAAGCAGGGAACAAAGCGAGGCTGGAAACCGACATTCCGGCGACACTCCCCATCCGACTTAACGCTTGCGATGCATTCAAGTTATCCCCCGCACTCCCACCAAACCCGTTGTACACCAGCCCTCCCTGTGACACCTGCATATTGCGCGGGCTCACCAGCGAGCGCAATACCGCTTCTTCGTACTCGTCTTTCGACTGCCCCAGTTTTTGCAGCCGTTGCCAGAGCGTGGTATCGACCTGCTTCAGCAGCCGATTTTTCAGCCCAGTATCGCCATCGGACCACCACTCTTTACACGTTGGATAGCCTCCGCCACCCGTATCGCTCAGACCGTCGTCGCGGCTAGTGTCATAAGGCCAGGCGGCGCGGGGCGAACGGGAATGATCGTGGTCGTAATAGCCCGGCGTGGAGAGGTAAAAAGACGATCCCACCCAGTCCACTTCCCGGCTCTGTTCCTCGCTAATATCGCTGCCCAGCCGTTTGAGCCGTGCGCGCGACGGGCCATAGCAGTCGTTAACGAAATCCTGTAATTCCTGTGCCAGCGCTGGATCGGCGATCCGGGTGTGTTGCACCTCAAAGCGCAACTGGCGCAGGTCCGGCTTGCAGGGCAAGACGGCGACGGCGGCGCTGGTGATGCCTTTGCCAAGCGCATGAGTGAAGTACCACCACACCGGCACCGAGGCGCTCTGTCCGCTAAGTTCGTTGATGAGCGGCGCATAGCCGGAATCTCCGGGTTGCACCACCGACCAGCCGCACTGCTTTGTGCGCTGGCTATCGTAGGTGAGGGTATTGATATCGACATTGAGGAACGGCACGCCCGCGAAGAAGATCACCAGAAGGGCGCTGTAGAGCGAGTGCTCCACCCAGATGACCAGCAGGCGGGCGACGTTGCCTTCGTCCGCCCCCTGACCACGCGCTTTCAGCCACAGGGCAATCAGTTTTGCCTGCAGGGGCAAGGCGAACAGCCCGGTGGCGGTCAGCGTCTGCCAAACGCCGTTGTTTACCAGCCAGCCGAGCAGGGTGAGCACGTACTCGAAATAGCTGTTGGCGGTCATCGCGGACTGTCCGGCTGTGGATTATTGAGATTGTGCAGGCGGCGATCGCTGTCGTCCGGTACCTCCACCGCCTGTCCCTGAAGCTGGTCGCGCTGCTGCTTGCGTTGCAGGATCTGGCTGGCGGTATTGCGCGTCAGCGCCTGGCGGAAATCGAGTTCCAGCTTAAGCTGGCTCAGCTCTTCATCCAGTTGGGCGGTGGTTTTGCCTAAGCTGTCCTGCGCTTCTTTGACGTTGGCGATATTGGGTTCACGCATACCTGCGAGCAGCGTGCGCCGGGCCAGCAGCGCCTGTTCGGTGACGCGGGCCAGCGCCAGTTCTCCCGCCAGCCGTTCGGTGAGGACGGTGGCGTCCGGATCGTCGCGCAGTGCCTCGACCACGCCGCGGGTCAGTTGCATGGATCCGCCGGAGGCTTTCGCCAAATTGTCGAAGCCGGGTTTCTGACTGCCATTAACCAGATCTGTCAGGAGGGGCAGGATCCTCGCCTTTTCTTCGTCGATCAGCGGATGTAGACCGATCCCTGCCTGTGCGCCGGAACGTGCGTCCGGATCGTCGGTGGCCTGCGCCACGCTGATGGTCTGCTCGCCCAGCACGCGGGTCATCCATCCGGCGGCCTCTTCAGGGGATGTCCAGGTGCTACAAAGTTCCCCGTCGCATTCGGAGGGGGTAAGAGACGTGGTGCTGGTGGCGGGCTGCTGGTTGAGAATATTCTAGCCTGCGGCGGTGGCGTCATGGACTACCTTAATCGGCGGCTGGCTTTTACCGCCGCGCTTTTCACCGCCCACCCAGCGTTTACCCTTTTCTGCGGCTTCTTTTGCCGCTTTCTGGTCGGTGCGGATGGCGTCATTATCGCTGGCGGCAAGTGACTGGTAGTTCTCCGCTTTGGCCCCCGAAAACCAGGCGGAATCTGTTGCTAAATCGGTCATCTTCTCCGCCATTTTCTGGCAGTTCAGCAGCGACTTATCAAAATCCAGCCGTCCCTGCAGCACGCCGTTGGTCAGCAGATCATAAAGCTGCGGATTGGCGCGCTGGATAATCATCGCGGGCAGGCTGGCAACCGCGCCGGTGGCACTCTGGATAACGTTACCCATCAGTTGCTGGAAGCCGTCGGTGATGCCGTTTAGCTGGTTGCGCACCGTGGTGTCGATATCGAAATTGCCGCACATCATATCGGCGTTCCAGCCAAGACCTAAGCTAAGCGGCGAGGGGCTACGGCGTACCGGAGGCGGCATGACCGCTTCACCGCCGCCAATCTGGTAGTAAAGCAGGTCATCAACTGCGCCTCGCGTGCGGAAACTGTAGTCGTCTGCCGCCACGCAAACCCCGGCGAAAAACAGTAAGACCAGGCAAAGGACTCTCATCACCGCCTCCGTTAACCCGTACTGCCGAGGAAGGTTTGCCCCCGGCGCGGACAGCATTTATAGGGCCGCCACAGCGTCCAGGCGTAGGCTCCATCCTCTGCCAGCTTGTCGGCGTAGGTGTCGGTGGCGCTGCCATCCGGGAACACCGAACAGGCAGCGGATTTTTTCGGCGTGAGCATCTGCCAGCGATGGTTATCGCTGCCGCCTTCGATAACCGGGGAGGGCGGCCAGTACCCGGCGCGGGATGAGGCGGTCAGCGGAGTGTAGATATGCGGTTGCCCGGTACGCGTCACCAGATCGGCCACGCGCTGGGCGATAACGGCGGCGGCTTTATAGTCGTGGGGCTGGCTGATGGCTCCGGCGCGCGGGTAGATATTGCCCCACATATCGCCGTTCTGACCGACTTCCCGCATGCCCGGCGTCAGCGCCTCCGGCCAGGTCATTTCCGGCACACCGCTGCGCCATGCCAGCGTATCGAGTTGACTCAGAAAGTACGGTTGAAAAGGCTGCGATGAAGGTGAGCAGATATAGCCAAACTGGGTGAAAAATTTTGCCAGTTCATCGCCTGCCGGGAAGCCGATAGCATCGGCATTCTTAAAGCGGATCTTGCTGTGCTGGCTGGCAGAACGAGGATTCGTATCGCCGCCGCCTTCGGCAACACCGGGCAACGGTGGGCTGAGTAACGACATCTCCGTCCACGGACTTTGCCCGGTGTTGCTGTAAGCCGACACCACCAGATCCGGACGGAAATGACTGACCTTCACCGACGTGCGCACCGTACAGCCGAACGGCGTGCAATAGAGCCAGTAGCACAGGCCGACCACCCGGTAGTTCACGCAGTCCGGCGACAGGGCGGAAGCGGCAATTTCCGGCGTGGTAATGGCTCTGAGCGGGAAAGCGGCGCACAGCATCAGGGGCAACAGAAGAGAAGAGCGGTCTGGCATAACGCCTCCGGCAACAGAGTTTTCTTCTGCCGGGTGTAGCGCAATGTTCATACGATCACTGCTGAAAACTAGAACCCGCCCGTGAAAATTGTTGAGTCTGTCATCAAGCTTTGCCGGGCTTTCTGGTGTTATTCTGTGGTTCAGGCCGGGCTACGAAAGTGGTTCCGGCCTGTTTTTTTCTTCATTTTTATTGTGTTTAAGGAGCAAGACTTATGCCAGTAAAACGAAAACATCTGACCCGCTATGAAGTGGGACAGATACTGCTTGCAGCGGACAGAGGGATCCATTTTGAGCGGGATTATTGCCTGATTCAGATGTGTTTTTTACACGGTCTGCGGGTCAGTGAACTGTGTGGGATGCGCCTGTCGGATATCGATTTAGTAGGGCGTTCGGTCTATGTCCGACGGCTTAAAAACAGTCTCTCGACGCAGCATCCGCTGTTCGATGCCGAACTGCCCGCGCTGATGCGCTGGCTAAATGTGCGCCGCCGCTGGCGGGAGGCAGACAGCGACTGGCTTTTTCTGTCGCAGAAAGGAGGCCCGCTGTCGCGTCACCAGGTCAGGTTATTGCTCAGACGTTACGGCGAACTGGGCGGTGTCAGTATTTCCGCATATCCCCATATGCTGAGGCACGGATGCGGCTATGCGCTGGCGGACCTGGGGCGTGATACGCGTCTGATACAGGATTATCTGGGGCACCGGAACATCCGGCATACGGTGATTTATACAGCGACAAATACGCAGAGATTTATGAATGTCTGGGGGAATATGAGAGAAAACCACACAATTAGTGCCAGAATGTAAAGTAGTATCAGAAAAATTTAGCAAAGTGTCAAAATTTTTCTGAGACCCCTTTTGATAATGGATTATCTATTTGTTTTAAAATAACTATTACGAGATCGTAATGCTTCACATGCCTTTGGTACCCTGCTGGCAACGTGCTTAAGCCGCCCACGTTGCCAGTTTCTATCTGCTCACCGCCTTACTGTTTTATGCCATTCTGAAAGCTCTCATCCTCGCCTGCTGGCATTTTTATTTTTCGTTTTCATCTTCCTCCTCATTTTCTCCTGAACTCACCACTCTGGCACTAACGGGAAAGTCTAACGCGGATTTTTTCATCGCCAGAGTGGTACGGGGCTGAGCCCCGAATGATATTTCATCAAGGAGAAACACATGAAAAAAACAATGTTAAGCGCGTGCTTTATGCTGGCGGCGGCTAATGCCATGGCTGCCGACGGCACCATTCATTTCACCGGCAGCATTACCGACCAGACCTGCAAGATCGACACTGGCTCCCAGAATCTACCGGTGAACCTCGGCAATGTTGCCCAGACCGCCCTTAACGGGGCGAAAGGAATGAGAGCGGCGCCAACGCAATTTACCATCAACGTGAGCGAGTGCCCGGAAACGGTCACTGGTGCAAATGTGAAATTTGACGGGACATCCGATAACAACGACCAGAGCCTGCTGGCGCTGGACAGTGGCACGGGCATCGCCACCGGGGTCGGGATCCAGATCGCAGATAAAAACGGCACGGCCATCCCGCTGCACTCCGCTTCATCCGACTACACCCTCGCAGAAGGCGCAAACGCGCTCGACTTTGTCGCCCGCTATGTCTCCACAGGCCCGGCGGTCACTACCGGTACAGCAAACGGTACCTCTGAGTTCACCATCATTTACAAATAACGCTGTGCCGTCGCGGGGCGCATCCTCCTCCTGGGCATGCGCCGCCGCATAACAGGGAGCGTTTCGCAGGGATGCGTATTTTTCGTCCGGAGATAACAAGATGAACAGGTATGCAGACATTTTGCTGGCGCTATTGCTGGCCGTATTTACCGTGCAGGCACAGGCCGGGATTGTCATTGGCGGGACACGGATCATTTATAACGGCGACAAAAAAGAGACCTCCGCTTCTATACGCAACCCCGACAGATCCGGTGTCTGGCTGGTGCAGAGCTGGGTGGACAGTGGCGTGAAAGGCAGCAAAACACCGTTTATCGTCACGCCGCCGTTGTTTCGCATTAATCCAGGCGAAGAGAACATCCTGCGCATTGTGCGCACTGGAGGGAGCCTGCCTGAAGACCGGGAATCGGTGTTCTGGCTGAACGTGAAGTCCATTCCCGCCACCGACGACAGCGTGCCGCATAACAACGTTCTGCAGGTGGTGGTGAAATCCCGCCTGAAACTCTTTTACCGCCCGGCGGGGCTGGAAGGACAGCCGGAGACGGCTTACCACCATCTGTCGGTCTCCCGTAGCGGCAATCGTCTTATGGTCAGCAATCCCACGTCTTACTACGTCACTTTGTTCACCTTAAAGGTGGACGGGCAGGAGATCAAAGAGGCCGATATGGTGCCGCCGAAAGGCAGCGTCAGCTTCACGCTGCCATCGGCCACGGCGTCCATGGTGAGCTGGCAGTCGATCAGTGATTACGGCGGCGTCAGTCAGACCGAAAGCCGTAAGCTCTGAAGGAGGGAATATGAATAACCCGAATTCCCGACTGATGATCTTCCTGCTGGCGCTGTTGCTGATTATGGTGCTGCTATTGGGTTATCTGCGTCATGCGGAAGCCCGCGAGACCTTCAATACCCACGCGCTGGAGCTGGACAGTCCGGGCCAGCCAGTTGTGGACTTATCTGCCTTTGCCGAAGCCGCTGGCGGCACAGGCTGATAAGCTGCATCAGTTGCTGGATCTGAGTATTCTCGTAGTCCGGCGACAACAGCAATTCGAGGGCGGGCATCGGTGTGCTGGTGTCGCCATTCAGGGCTGCCAGTACCTGATAGCAGCGCCGCGCAGCCGGGTGGGGAAAATCGTGGCAAGGCGCGAGGGTGAAACCCGCTAGAGCGCTGTCGTCCGGCTGGATACAGGCGTCCAGCCCCCAGTTGGCGAACAGCGACCGTGCCGTATCTACCAGCGGTGAGGGTTTTGGCTCATCGGGCGCGGCGGGTTCAGTCGGTGGCTCAGGCTCTGGTAGTGGCGCTTTTTCAGCTTCCGGCGGTGGCGGCCAGAGGACCTTTTCGGCTGGAGGCCCCAGCAGCACCTGCCGCTTGCTCTGGCCATCGGTCAGTTCCGCCAGCAACGTATTCCAGCTCATGCCGCTGCGACAGCTCATCTCGCCGAGCAGTTCGTCCTGCACCAGTTGCGGTACCACGGCTTCCGGCTCGCCGTCGAAGGTGGCGAGGGCGGTGCTGAACAGGTCGGCAAATTCCGGCTGGCGTTCCAGCGGCATCAGCTTTGCCCACACCTGTTCCGCTGCGCTACGCAGCGCCAGCAGGCGATCGATAACCTTTCGGGTCAGACCGCCATATAGCGCGTTAGGGATGCAGGGCAGCAGCCAGTCGACGGTCTGCAACATCCGGCTGATTTGCGACTGGCTGACGGGATAGCCGTCGCGGGTCAGTTGCTCCGCCAGCGCCAGCTGCGTCGGGCATTCAATGCCTGCCTCGTGGTAAAGATCGCGCAGATGCAGAATGCCTTCCGCCCGTTCGATAAACATCAATCCGTTATGCAGGTCGCTTTCGGCCAGATGGCCGATCAGGCACTGGACTTCACCTTGCTGCGGTGACAGCGTTTCCGGCCACGGTCTGAACGGCCAGCAGACGCGGTGGTAACGCTCATTCTGCGTCTCCTGCCACAGTTCATTGAGGATGGCGAGGCGCGTATTCCCACCGCTGGCGAGCATATATTTTTCATCGCCGGGGCGACGGGTCAACACCGGCGGGTTATCCAGCCCGCGGGCAAGAATTGACGCCTTCAGCACGTCATAGCCGGGGCTGCGGGTGACGCGGGGATTGAGGGAGAACGGCTGGATTTGCTCCAGACTGACCTGGACCATTTCCTGTTCTCCGGTATTGCTGGCACCGTGAAGCCAGCGGTTGAGCAGATGTGAAGCGCACATAATCTTCCTCCGGCATTCAGACATCGCGGGTAAGCCGGATGCGCTGGTGGATCCAAGCATCCACCTCGCTTTCCAGCCAGGCGACGTGGCGGCTGTTGAGTCGGATGGATGGCGGAAACTGTTGCAGCTGTATTTGCCGGTAAATCCACGATTTACCGAAGCCGATTTTGTCTTCCACCTGGCGTAAGCGTAAAAATCTGTCGCTATTCATAACCATTCCTCCTGTGTCCAGATTCGTTCACATCAGCACGATGGGCGTGGTTATCAAAGCAGCAGCGTCCCTGCCAGGCAGTAAAAATCCTTATCTGGGTTAGTGAGAGTTGTTAGTTGAAAGGGTTAGTTGATCGCGTTACGGCGGTGCGCCGCGCTGGAGTGCGGTTTTCAACGTCTCGGGGCTCAGCGGCAGGTGCATACCTTCCTCACGCGCCCAGCATTCGAAAATGTTCAGCAGTTTGTAGGGATGCTCCAGCATTTCATCGTCCAGCTGTGGGTTGTGCTTGCAGGCCAGCCACAGCAAACGGGAGAGCGCTGAGGTGATCCGCTCCTTTGATTCCGGCTGATGGCGGGTCAGGAAGGCCTCGAGATGAGTGCGGCGGATGACGAACAGTGCGTCAGGGGGCAGCGTGTCCTGCAGGTAGCAGACGGACAAATTGAGCCGGGATTTCAGGTCATTGCGACCATTACCATATAGCTGGCCAATCAGCAGATGTAGCTCTTCCTGGAGGTTGTTTTGCGTGGCGAGCAGTTCCAGCAAAAGCTCCCGCAACGATTTGCGGCAACAGAGTTGGTAGTAGCTGTCGTTTTCATCGCAGACCACGATGCCAATCTGGTTGCAGCAATGGGTATCTTTGGGGCAAGGACGATTCAACGTTTTCGCCAGTTGCTGGTGGAGCAGCAGGCGCTCAAGGCCAATTAACGGCAAATTCCATAGATGGCTGGTGGTCAGTTGCAGAGTCGGGTCGCGTCTGCACGGCGGAGAGTTCGCCATCACTTTGCGGTTGCCGGGTTTGTTACACTGCGAAGGCGGAAAGGGGGGCTTGCTGAATCGGCAGGCAAAGTGGCAAGGAGGATTGAGTGGTCTCAGAAGTACAGGAGAAGGGAAGTAGACCGAGAGTGGCAGATCGCCGTGCAGGGCGTGGCGGATCAGATCGGCGGGCAGCAACGTGATGTTGTGCTGCCGGATGACTTCTGCGGCCTCGTCCAGCGTCAGCCACTCCTGGCGGATTTTGTGTGGGGGCATGGCGTATTCCTTTTTGTGTTGTTGGTTGCGTGTAGTGTTTGTTGATGGTGAAAATCTGTGTGAGTTTTTTTGCTAAAACAACTAACCTGATCAGTTTAGTTAACGATCTTTTCAGACATAATCTGGTGATGAATTACGCTGGAAAAACAGGACGTAACATTGAATAGCACTGAAGACGATTTGCTTGAAGTGGCGTGGTATTTGTCGAAGTACGGTAAATCTCAACCACCTGTGGGACTTGGTGTTCTGAAATGGAAAGAGGCTTATGACTTGTTTTATCCCCGTTTCGGTGCGGGCAAAACCGCCAGTGAGTTTCGCAATAGTCTGAAAAATAGTCGTGACCGTTTTGATTCCTGGCTTAGTGATGTGCGTGTCGGCTGGCTTGACGAGCAGGGCGCTCCTGCTGCGCTTTCTCATTCAGCGCAGCGTGTGCATCAGCGATTGAGTCTGCTTTCAGAGAGTGTTATTGAGCAGCGCGTTCTTTCGTTGATATCTTCTGATGGAGATGAACAGGCGCAACGTGACTGTCTTATTATTCAGCAGGATCAAAGTATTGAAGATACTGTACGCGAGCAGTTGATTGCGGCACGGCTGGGGCAGGGTACCTTTCGGAAAAATTGTCTTATGTTGTATCCGGCATGCCCTGTTACGGGAACGACGTTTGCGCCGTTACTCCGTGCCAGCCATATAAAACCGTGGGCTGCCTGCGAGAATGGGAATGAGCGCCTTGATCCTTTTAATGGAATTATATTAGCTGCGCACATTGATATTCTATTTGATCAGGGATGGATTTCGTTTGAAAACGATGGGCGTTTATTAATTAGCAATGAGCTGGATATGAGTGTTAAAGAGCAGTGTTTGTTACCGGAGAAAATAAAGGCGTTTTCTGTTGAATCGTATTGTTATCTGGAATGGCATCGGGAGGATTTATTGAGGTAAAGATATAATTTCCTCTACAGTAATAACTACTATTTTTTAAATGTTATTTATATGTGAAATAAAAAAATTGCTTGGCACGGTAGGTCTGTAATTATTGATTGTCATTAATGAATTTTTAAGGTTTTAGTGCTTTCGTTGCTTGACTTTTAGCTATTAGGGGGGAGTTCCTTAAAAAGTTGAAGGATAAGGATTCAGCATGTCCCGACTTTACTGGTTATATGATTTAACACTATAATTAGGTCTGAAGTATTTTCAATACATTCTGACGCCAGTAGGCTCGTTTAGAGAGGTGTATATACCCGTGATCATTGAAGATGCTTGATTTTCAGGCAACAGGAGAACATGCTGCTCACTATGAAAATATTTATCACTGACCAACAAAAAGCTGAACTTGAGCGCCTTCATGATTCCAGTCGTGATAAGCGTGTTTGCGATCGTATTAAAGCCATTCTTCTGGCTTCTGAAGGCTGGAATTCGTCCATGATCGCTCAGGCTTTGCGCCTGCATCAGACAACCGTTGACCACCATATCAGCTAGTTCCTTAACAAAGGGAAGCTGAAACGTGAAAATGGCGGATCGGACAGCAAACTTAGTGCTAAACAAACAGCCTTTTTAATCAGCCAGTTATCCAGTAATTTGTTTCACCATGTCCGCGATATTATTGCGTTTGTCGCCCGGACATGGAACGTCGTTTTCAGCGTTCCGGGAATGAACAAATGGCTGCATCGCAACGGCTTCACCTACAAAAAACCGTCAGGCGTCCCGCATAAATTCAGTGAAGAAAAGCAAAGGCAATTCATTGAATATTATGAGGAACTGAAAACAACCGCGGGCGAAGAACCGGTTCTTTTTATTGATGCTGTCCATCCAACGCAGGCCACTAAAATCAGCTATGGCTGGATACGTAAAGGCCAGAAAAAGCAGTCAAAACAACGGGCAGCCGCACACGTCTGAATATCATGGAGGCGCTGAGTCTGAAAGCACCGGCTTCTCCGTTAATCTGCGAATACAAAGCCATTAATGAATACAATGTCTCCCGTTTTTTCAACGAGATACGTAAGGTTTATCCTGATTATAACCAGAAAATCCATGTCATTCTGGATGGAGCAGGTTACCACCGTTCGCAGTTAGTGAAAGACTGGGCGGAAGTGGTAAATATCAGGCTGCATTATCTTCCGCCTTACAGTCCGAACCTGAATCCGATAGAACGAATGTGGAGATTAATGAATGAACATGCGCGAAATAACCGCTATTTCAGTAGTACGCGAGAGTTCAGGGATGCAATATCTGTTTTTTTAGCAAGACACTGCCGGATATAGCAGACTCGGTGACATCCCGAATTAACGATCACTTTCAAGTACTCACACCAGCATCTTGAGGTTTATTGAGTATATACATTACGACCTGTCTTATGAAGAGAATGGTTTCAGTTTCATTTTTGGTGTTTCCAAAGAAAAATACAGCTATCTCCACTTGAAAGACTGTATAAACGAAAATGGTGTAGCTATTCAGAACCTATCTATGACAAAGTAGAGCACGGCTGTAAATTGGCTGGATTGTGGGGGCAGTTTTTGTACAGATAATTCAGTATTAAAGATAATGAAAAGCCAAGCTTTTTTGCGCACAAATTCAGGATTTGTTGTTCTGTAGCTGAGTTTGGAATTCAGTGCCAAGTTTTGCAGGAATTATCAGCGAAAGTGGTAAATGAAATTTATCCTATATTGGGGAGAGCGTATTGGACAATCCAATCGATAGTACCTGCGAAGCACATCAGGACGTTTATATTAAATATCACCAATTACGCAATGATCGTATTTTAGTGTTGGCGCCTAAGCAGATTTTGAATCGGGATCAACCGGGAGTAGTAGGGCTAATGAGAGTTGGCCTTGATGCTTTCGGCTGCTTGAACGAGGCTCTTGAGCTCATCCTCGGTAAAGCAGGCCTCCTTGACATAGCGGAGCAAATTCATGACCTCGGGTTGGTCATGAAGGTAGTCGACAACTTCCGGGTCTGTGGAGGAAGACAAGCGGAACAGCACGTCAGGGTCGGCCGCTAGTATCTTGGCCAGCTCCTTGATTACCTCTGGTCTTGGCGGACGCTCCTTGCCACGCTCAATGCGGCTTAGATAGGCGGGGGAAATGCCTACCTTGATCGCAGTTTCGCGCAACCCAAGGTCTTGGGCGACTCGAAGGTCGCGGATGGTTTCACCAAAGTTTTTCATAGCGTTTAATATACTTCGGTGTTTAGTGTTTTGCAACACGAAACCTATCTGGCAATCTTTGGTATAATTCGGTATATTCTGGTTTATTTTCACTCAGAGGCAGGAAGGTTGCCTCTGTTCTGGTACTGTGCTTTGACGGCCAACAGCCCTTCAGGAGAGGCGGCATGAGCAATGACGAGGTTCTGAAACTAAAGGATGTCGCCACCCTACTTAAGGTCGGTGAGAAGACAGTCTATTCCATGGCCCAGACCGGGGAACTACCTGCTTTTAAGGTCCGAGGCCAGTGGCGATTTTCCCGAAAGGATATCGACGCATGGATAGAACAACAGAAACATACAACAAAAGATTTCGGTGAGGGTAATACAAAATGACCCTGACCTCTGAGCGCGGAGTTTTTAAATGAGCAAAAAGAACAGCACACAAGCCGAAAACACGATACCGGCTGGGTATACGCTCGACTACGTTTCCGGCAAACAGATCAAGGAAACGAAGAAAGAGCTAGTACGGCAGCGGATCGTTCGCGCTCTAATCCACGAATATGGATTCTCGCCGGAAGATATGGAGCTAGATTTTTCCATTGGCGGCCGCAAGAAGGTGGACGTAGCCATCTTCCATCATGGCAAGGAACACATCATCGAGAATCTGGGACGCGCTGTGCTCTGCCGTCAGGAACCGAACGTCGGCAAAAATGCCGTACGCATCCGTGATTTTGAACAGGCCGCTCAAGATCTTGATGAAATTGAAGCTATTATGCGCGAGGTTGAAGCCGTTAAGTATGGTTTGTGGACTAATGGCTTGGAGTTCTTCTTTGTTGAAAAAGAGCAACAGCGATTCGAAACAAAGTGCAACCCAATCGGCGACTGGCCTATGGCGGAAGAGTCTGTTGGCACCAAAGAGATTATCTCTGATGCTCACACGCGCGTCGCTGACAATGAGATGCTTAAAATCACATTCCGTCGTTGCCATAACTTCATCCATGGCAACGAAGGCATGCCAAAGGACGCCGCCTTCTGGCAGTTCCTCTATCTGATTTTTTGCAAAATGCATGACGAAAACCTTCGGGGAATCCAACGTCAGTCATGGAAGCGGCAGTTCTGGGCTGGCCCTAAGGAGCAGTTTGAAGTTGAGGGCCGAAAGGCCATTCGTGCTCGTATTGAGACGCTCTTTACCGAGGTTAAAAAGCAGTATAAGAACATCTTCCGGGGCAATGAGGAAATCACCCTCTCCAACCGGGCGTTAGCCTTTATTGTTTCTGAGTTAGCCAAATACGATTTTACCCGCACGGACGTTGATGCCAAGGGCGTGGCCTACCAAGAGTTAGTGGGCGTCAATCTGCGCGGCGACCGTGGTCAGTATTTCACTCCCCGGGGCGTAGTCAAGCTAGTCGTGGAAATGCTCGATCCTAAGGAAAGTGAGATGGTGCTAGACCCTGCTTGCGGGACTGGCGGCTTCTTGGTCGCCACTTTGGGACATATGCTGAAGAAATTCCGTGAGGAGCAGAACACCCAGAGCGGAAATGAGGACACCAGCGAGTTTCTGAACGTCCACGATCGGCTGAAAGAGTATGCTGCAGCCAATGTGTTCGGAGCCGACTTTGACCCGTTCCTGATTCGCGCTGCTCAGATGAACATGGTGCTGGCGGGTGACGGTCGGGGTCACATTTACAACATCAACTCTCTGGAGTTCCCGCTGGGACATTTGACCGATCTGCCCTCCGCTAAAAGGGAGATTCCATTGGGGTCAGTGGATATCATCGCCACCAATCCTCCATTCGGCTCCGACATCCCGATCACCGACAAGCATATTCTGGAACAATACGAGTTAGCACATAGCTGGGAATCAGATGGCGAAGGTGGTTTCCGCAATACAGGGTCATTGAAAGGCAGTGTGGCCCCGGAGATTCTCTTTATTGAGCGATGCATCAAATGGCTCAAACCAGGCACAGGTCGCATGGGTATCGTGTTGCCCGACGGTGTTCTCGGTAACCCAGCAGCTGAATACATTCGCTGGTGGATCATGCGCGAAACCCAGGTGCTTGCCTCCGTGGATCTGCCTGTGGAAGCTTTCATTGCCGAGGCCAACGTTAACATCCTCACCAGCCTGCTATTCCTGCGTCGCAAGAGCGAAGAAGAAAAGCGAGCTGAAGCCTTGGGCGGTATCGATGAATATCCTGTGTTCATGGCTGTGGCTGACAAGGTTGGCTTCGACCGCCGTGGCAACAAGCTTTACAAGCGTTCCCCGGATGGAGAAGAAATCGTCGAGCCCAAGCAGCATATCGAGCGTATCCGCATCGGCGGGCGTTTCGTGGAACGGACCTTGACCCGCAATGAAAAGATCGAAGACAACGATCTGCCGATCATTGCTGAGAAGTACCGCGAATTTCTCATGGAGCATGACTGATGAACGATCAAGATGACATTATTGAAGCCTCGCAGGATGCTGCCGAAGAGAGTGGCCCGGATAACTTTTTCATCGATATCCTGACCGGCAACAAAGAGAGTGCCACCGCCAAGAAGCTATTGGTACAGAAAGTTTTACGCCAGCTTATTGAAAGCTACGGGTTCGATCGGGATGATCTGGAGGTCAACTATAACCCCCAGATTCCCGGCCAAGGGCGCAAGCGCATCGACATCGCTGTTTTCCACCCCGATGCTGAGCACAACAACGATAATTTGCAACGGATTATCGTCTGCAAAACTCAGAAGAAACGTGACAAGCTCCGTTCCATTACCGAGGCCGACGCCGACCTGCGTGAGCTCAAGGAGCTGCTGGAGCTGAGCCCCTGCGCGACTCTGGGCATGTGGACCAATGGCCAGGAAGAGTTCCTGTTCCAGGTCGAACGCACCCGGTTTGAGGTCCGCGCTAAACCGTTAGGTGTCTGGCCGGTGCCGGGAGAACGTACTGCCGATCTCGACCGCACCGGAGGTGTCATTCAGGTCAGTGCCGAAGCGGAAGACCTAGAAAGTGCTCTGCTGCGTTGCCGCCAGTATCTGAACCGTAACCTAGGGCTCGATCACAAAGATTCCTTTAAACAGTTAGCTGTGCTGATGCTGGCCAAGATCTTTGATGAGACTCTGCCCACCGGTGAGCGCAAATTCTGGGTCAGAGGTGATGAGCCTTTCACGGAGGTGGGTCAACAGGCCATTGCCCTGCGCATCAATGAGTCTGTTGCTGCCGCCAAGGCTTGGCAGCCGAATCTGCTGACCCGTGGCTGGGAGTTGACGCTGGACCCTCACGAAACTGCCCGC
This sequence comes from Enterobacter cloacae complex sp. P15RS, assembly GCF_014895905.1. NCBI lineage: Bacteria > Pseudomonadati > Pseudomonadota > Gammaproteobacteria > Enterobacterales > Enterobacteriaceae > Enterobacter > Enterobacter cloacae complex sp. P15RS. Next base: position 15,258 of record NZ_JADBQL010000043.1, read on the forward strand.
GTGGTGATGGAGTTAGCTCGCTATAACTTAAGCGAAACCCAGCCCCGTTACCGCACTGGAGCCTTTCGAGCGGTCGCCCGCAACGTGATGGACGGTCGCGAAGGCCGATATCCCACCCCCCTAAACGTGGCCGAAATGGTGGTGGAGATGCTCGATCCGAAACCTGGCGAAAGAGTCATGGACTGCTCCAGCGGTACCGGCACTTTCCTGGCCATGACCGCGGCGCACATCTTCAAGAAGAAACTGGCTGCCATGAGCACTACGCCTGAAGAGGCCACAAACGAACAGAACCGTCAGGCTCAAAATGAAACCGCCGCTTGGGCGGCCAGCAATGCCCTAGGCTGCGACATCGATCCTTTTCTGGCCGTAGCAAGTCGCATGAATCTGCTGTTCACAACCGGTAATCCTGGCCGTGTGTTCCGCATCGATGCCCGTACGTTCCCGGACGGCGATCTGGATGGTATTGAAACCGCCCGCCCGGCTATGCAGCTAGGCAGCATGGATATGGTTCTGCTCAACCCTTGGTTCTCAACCCAAGACGCGGTGCACGATCCCTCCATATTGGAGCGCTATGACTTGGGCAACAACTGGGAACGAGACGAAGAAGGTGGATTCCGCAATACCGGCAATCTGCGCGCCGGTGGCGTCCCTCCCGAAGTGCTGTTTATCGAACGCGCCCTTCAGTGGGTAAAACCCGGAACTGGCCGTGTGGGCATCCTGTTGCCTGATGGCTTGTTGGGCAATCCTGGCGATGAATATGTGCGCTGGTGGATTCTACACCACTGCGAGGTTTTGGCCTCGGTTGATCTGCCGGTGGAGCCTTTCAAGGTCACGGTGAAGGAGTATGGCCTATCACCTGCACTACCGAGTTTATTAATCCTCCGCCGCCGCTCTCAGGAGGAACTAATCAATACTGAGCATCCCGAGTACAAAGTTTTCATGGCTGTGGTGGATAGAGCCGGAGTTGATGCCCGTGGCAATCTCCTATTCCAGCGTGCCCCCGATGGTGAAGAGCTGGTATTCGATGAAGAAATGATCGAGCGGGTTCGCAAAGGCGATGAAGTGGAAATACGCAAGGTCATGCGTCACAACCGCCGCATTTATGACGAGCTGCCGCTGGTGGCAGAGAAATACAAGGAATTACGCGCAACCGGTGAGGTGACATTATGAGCAGAAAATTCCAGGTAAAAGCTGTTCCAAGTACATGGCTGCAACACAATGGTCGTAGATTAGACTGTGGTCCATATATGTCAGGTGCAATCGAAGCGCGAGAACTCCTGAATAAAATGCATACCGACGAGCTTGAGTCTCTTACTGCTGGGCATAAGGGGGGGATTTACAATGGTTCTCCATTCACTAGGAATTACGTTGGCCATGCTGATCATGGGGTTCGATTTCTAACGACTTCTTCTATGACAGAAGCTGATATAAACATTTTGCCGTTGCTAAGCAAAAAAGATGCTTTTTCAAATAAACTTAGATTCTTGGAAGTACAAGAAGGCATGACCCTAATCACTTGCTCAGGAAGCATCGGTCGAATGGCCTATGCAAGAGCTGATATGGCTGGAACTTGGTCAAATCAAGATATTCTCAAAGTTGTTGCGGACATTGAAAAAGTTTCAGAAGGATATCTTTACGCTTATTTACAAAGTAGATTTGGAGTACCACTTATAACAGCAGGAACGTACGGTGCAATTATCCAACATATTGAACCACATCATATTGCTGATTTACCTGTTCCAAGATTGGGTAAAATTGAAACTGAAACCGACCACTTGATAAAGAGAGCTTCCACTCTTAGAACAGATGCTATACAAGAGTTGAGGGCTGCATCAGAGGGATATTTAGCTGCTGCAGGAATTGAAGATATATCTCCTGAGTATTGGCATGAAAACTCAAGAAGAATTGGTTTTTCTGCACCAGTCGAAAAACTTTCTTTAAGGGCAATCAATTATTTGCCCATCAATAAAGATCTTGAAAACCGGATTAAAACGACTGCTTCACAATGGAAAGAATTAGAAAAAATCGTTGAGTCTGGCACACTTCGAAGTGGACCTAGATTCAAAAGAATTGATTCCGAGTCTGAATTCGGAGTTGAGCTTATTGGCCAACAGGAATGCTTCAATCTGCGTCCATCCGGGCGCTGGATTGCTAAAAAATACCTTCCTAACGATCGGTTGCTTTTCCCGCCTGATGGGACTGTTATGATCGCTGCACAGGGATGTGCTGGCGAACATGATTTATTTGGTCGTGCTCAATTTATTACTGGCAAAAGACTTAACTATGCTTATTCACAGCATTTTTTGAGAGTGATTGCCGATGAGAATGAAATACCCCGAGGAGCACTGTTTGCATATCTTAACTCTCAAATAGCGTATCGCATAAGAAAAGGGTATCAGATCGGAAGCATGCAACAGGACTTCCACCCTGACATGATCAGGCAAATGCCTGTGCCAATTATTGAACGAGCAGAAGCAGAAAAAATTGATGCAGCGGTCCGGTCTGCCTACAAAAAATTTGATGATGCTATAGATGCAGAGGATGAAGCAGTTGCCCTGGTTGAGCGCACAATTGAGGAGGGCGGTCGCTAATGGCGAAGGTCATACCCATCGGGCAACCCGCAAACGAATCTGAACGCCAGGCTATCGGTTTCCTTCGGGATCATCTGCCCGATAGCTGGTTGATCTTCCACAACTTCGAGATGCGTCAAGGGGAGGAGGTGTTCGAAATCGACATTGCCATCCTCGCGCCTCACGCGGTGTATCTGGTGGATGTCAAAGGAACACGTGGCAACATTGATGTGTATGGCTCAAAGTGGTATCCCGAGGGGAGGCAAAAATTTCACTCCCCTCTGGCAAAGCTGCGCAATCACGCTAAGGTGATGAGCTCTTTATTAGCTGATAGTAATAAAGGAATTATCGAGTTACGTAAAGTGCATGTACATGCGGTTGTATTGCTTACAGCTGATGATGCCCAGCTATATGATCCTGCTGGTATTGATAGCCCGGATGTGACTGACTACAAGCGCTGCTTAAAATTCTTTACTGATAAGGGCAAAATCCCAAGCCACCGTCTTTCTGATATTCGTTCTTATCACTCACATATTGATAAAGCCATCCAAGGTAGGGCGAAGCCAAAATCAGCCCCCCCAGTGTTTGGAAGTTGGCTGGTTATAGAAAAACTTGGTGGCACAGACCGTTACACCGAGTTCCGGGCAAAGCACAATTTATTGGGTGCGAAGGCGGGCCAGGTTCGCCTAAGAGTTTATCGCGCAGACCCTTATTTAGACGAAGCCGCTCGCAAAGAAGAACTGAAGAAAATCAGTAATGCTTTTGTGGCTGTTCAGCACATGAGTGCTCATTCGAATGTATTGGCTGTTCGTGACCTGATTCAATCTGACGACGGTAATGAAATTACTTTGGTGGCTGATGATATTTCGGGTCAAGCGCTGCGTCAGCACTTAAAAAAGCCAGCTTTTGCGCTCACAACAGATCAAAAATACCAAGTGATAAAAGGTGTGCTTTCTGCATTGGATCACGCACATCAACATCAGGTCATTCATCGAAACCTCACGCCAGATGCAATTCTCATCACTAAAGGGGGTATAGCTCGTATCACCGATTTCGACTTTGCTCGGGTAGGTAAAAACCGATCGACTTCAGAAACTATTGCTAATCAAATTATCGAAGATCTCGATTCGGCTTATCGCGCTCCTGAATTAGTGATATCCGAGCAAAAGTCTGAGCCGAAAGAGGCCTCCATTGCTTCTGATTTATTCTCTGCAGGCTTAGTATTTTACGAGTTGCTAACTGGTGAGTTGCCCTACGAAAATATTGATCAAATGATCGAAGCCGATGGTAAATTCCCTATCAACCCCTCGGAGCACAAACCTGATTTCCCCAAAGGCATTGACGCGTGGTTGCAAACCTTTTGTGAGTTCGATCCTGAAGATCGTTTTGCCAGTGCTGCTATAGCTAAAAAGCAATTTGAAGATCTGATATTACCCGAAGGCAAAAGTGAAAATAAAACTTCTGCACCAGCTTTTAACATTCCTGATGACCTAACCAACCTGCCTGCCGATTTTGTATTAGCTGAGCGTTTCAGTGTGCAAAAGAAACTCGGCAGCGGTGGCTTTGGGGTGGTCTATAAAGTATTTGATGCTTTAGGCGATGTAGTTCGCGTTATCAAACTTGTGACCAAAGACCGGCGTAGCGTTTATGAGCGCCTGCGCCGCGAATATAAGACACTCACCAGCCTGCCAGATCATCCACATGTCGTTAAGGTTATCTGGGCCGATCGAATGGCTGATGCAAATCAAACTCCTTATATCGTCTTTGAGTATGTGGAAGGTTTGGACGTGTCCGATCTGATCGATACTGAAGCCTTGGCGTTGGATGATGCTGTTCGCATTGTTCGCGAAGCAGCCGAGGGCTTAGCGCATCTCCATAAACATGGTATTTATCATCAGGACGTTAAACCCTCTAATTTGCTATGGACTGATAAAGGTGTTCGTATCATTGATTTTAATGTCGCGGTATCCGAAAGTGACGAGGTTCAGGGAGGTGGTGGCACTCGTCGCTACCTGCCGCCGGATTACGATTACAATTCCGAGCCGGATGCTTCTGATCGGGTAGACCGCGACATCTATGCTTTGGGTATCACCTTCTACGAGTGTCTGACCAGCAAGTATCCGTTCGACGATCCCACGCCGCCGATCAAGACTCAACCTAAGGATCCCAAGCAGTTCAAAGGTTGTGCCGACCTCAGCTCGTCACTGGTCAACATTCTGGTGAAGATGATCGCGCCGGAGCGTAAGGAGCGCTTCACGTCAGTCGATGAGTTCTTGACTGCCATGGCTGAGGTCAAGCGTCTGCGCTCGGTGCTGACCACCGGCGAGATTGGAGCCGGCCCCAAGGTGGTATCCAGGCTGGGCTTCGAGCCGACCAAGCCCAATAGCAACCCCTTTGTCACCCATCTGCTGACCCTCTACAGCCAGAGCCAAGTATCCAACGCGGGAACCCGTGGCCTCGACGAAGTTGGTAAGGCCACCTATGTGCCGACATATCTGGACGAAAAGCTTAAGCCCGCCTTGCTCAAAGGCGAGTTTAAGCTCGTGATCATTAGCGGTAACGCAGGTGATGGCAAGACCGCCTTTATTCAGCAGGTTGAATCCTTTGCCGAGAGCAAGGGCGCGCAGATGCAACGTGGCGCAAATGGAGCAGTGTTCCAGATCAAGGGGCATACCTACCTGAGTAACTATGACGGCAGCCAGGATGAAGGCGATGAGCGAAACGATGCGGTGTTGCGGAAATTCTTTGCTCCTTTCGCGGGTAAGGATGCCTCTAGCTGGCCCGAAAATCAGACTCGCCTAATAGCCATTAACGAGGGACGGCTAGTCGATTTTTTCCTGGAGCATGAAGAGGAGTACCCGCTGCTCGCCAGGCAGATCCAACAGGGTTTGGCCGGGGCCGTTCCGGAAGGCGGTATAGCGATCATCAACCTCAATTTGCGCTCGGTAGTTGCTGACCCCGAAGAAAGTCAGCCTTCGATTTTTGAGAGGCTGATTGCCCGCATGACACAACAGGAATACTGGCAAGCCTGCGAGAAGTGTGACATCAAGGGCAAGTGTTTTGCCTACCATAATGCCCGGACTTTCCAGGATCCGGTTGCCGGTCCCAAGGTGATCGAGCGTCTGAAGATGCTCTACACCATTACCCACCTTCGCGGGAGATTGCATATCACTATGCGCGACCTACGGTCGGCGTTGGCCTTCATGTTAGTGGGCACCCAAGATTGTGACGGTATTCACCAGCTTTATCAGACCGGTGGTGAAGAGGTCCAAAACCGCATCCTGGACGGATTCTATTTCAACTCGTGGCTTGGTGGGGAAAAAGGCTCCAATGACCGACTTATTGCTCTGCTGCGCGAGATCGACATTGCTGAAGTCAGCAACCCTGATCTGGACCGCGAGTTAGGCTTTCTCCATCCCAGGGCTAAGGCTATGAGTCGTTTCTCGTTTGCAGAACGAGCCGGATATGACAATGAATTGGTTGAAGTGCTGTTTGACAGTCTGCCTCGCGATTACTCATCGAAAAATCGTGCCCGATTGATTTCCAGACATCGGAATTACATTTCACATATGCGACGTCGCCATTTCTTCGAACGAAGGGACATGGGGTGGAAGGAGATGCTGCCATATGAAAGCATCGATCCCTTCTTGGTCTCCACGAAGCGGACAGGTACAAAAAGCAACGATGAGGTGACCGCAATTCTCCGCGCCATCAACCGAGGCGAAGGTTTAAGCGACCCTGCGAGGTTAGGTAATCAGTTGGCACTGCGTGTTCGCCAAGTGGATAAAGGAACCATTCGCAGTTACCGGCTTTTCGACGGTGACTATTTTTCGCTTCGTACCGAACAGGAGACCGCGTTTCATCCTTTCCTCGAGTGCCTGTCTCAGGCGCTGGTCCTCCTTTATGACTCCGGCGAAGGGCACAAGGCCAGCCTACGAATCAATCTCGATATATATGAAATGTTGATGCGTCTCAACGACGGCTACCGACCAAGCGTAGAAGAGCAAGAAGGCTTTTTGTTGAGCTTGTCCGTCTTTAAAAACTTGTTAGCCTCTGTACCTTACAACGAAGTATTGTTAACCAAGGCTGGCCACAAATTTTACGAGATTCGTCGAGAACCAGATGGACGACTAGTAATGGAAGCATCTGAAAAGGGGGCCGAATACAATGTCAATTAAAGGTCGTGACAAAGAGTTTCGTATCCCGAAAGTTTCTTATCTCGATTTTAAACATATTGAGATGGATCGCGTACTCACCATGTTGTTTCCACGATTGAAATACGATGGTTACGGCAGTCGCAGACCTCCTCGCGGTGGCGATCTTTCAGTTGAGGAGTTTCTCGAAGATTTCCTTGAACATCCCGAGTGGTTTTCTGGTTTCGATCAAAATCCTGAAATTGTTCGAGCTTGGATTGAAACAGATCTTATGGATCTAGTGAATAGAGGTAAAAGCAACCAAGCTCTAGCTGCACCACGTCCTTTGCATGGCAATACCTATAAGTTTCGTAACGCGAAGCATACCCGAGATTACGGCGCTGCAGAGCAAATCTACTGGATGCTTTTCTATGCCCGCAAAGGTAAGGGCCAAGCGGCGCGAGATGCTTTGAAGCGTTTCTTCTTCCCGGGGATCGACTTGGTGACGGACCGTTACGATCCTAACGCTTCCGTGGATGTGGAAACGCAGGCCATCTTGCGATTAGACCAACAGGTTACGCAGGATATGAAGGATTCCAAGGAGCCCGCACGTTTCCAACCTCTGTGTATAGGGCAGGCCGATATTTTGGCAGACGATATTCTGCGTTTACTCGCCTATGAGCCTTATATCCCGCGCTCGGTGTTGGTTGACTATCTCAAAACTCTGATGGCTTTCCATCTGGCACTTTATCACCTCAAACTACTGCAAATGCTGCCCAAGCTGGTGAAACAGCGCTTTGGTAACGATCTCTGCACCGCCAGGGAATGTCCGATCAACCCGGGTCTCGACAATGCTCTGGAAGGTTGCCCTTACCGCTTGGCGTTGATAGTAGATATGGGGGACGTCAACAATCCGCACATGGTTGAGTTAGCTCGAAAATCCACTGACCGGCTCTATCGTCAGATACCTGCTTTTGTGCAGGCCAATTTTGTCGTCAAGAAACTCGATGAAATGGCGGAATACTTGAGCAAAAAAACTGGTAAATTGGCTCCTCCAGGAGGCGGTGTGTTCACTGTTAGTGATCTAATATCCCTGCTGAAGCCCGAACACGACACCGAGCGTCAAGCCTACTTCAAATTCCGCTTGGCGAGCCTAATTGAAGAATCGGCCTCCAGGAATGAGGATTTAGACCCAGAGATCCGGGACGTCACCGCCATGGGCTTGGGTGAATTCGATTCCTTCATTGAAATACTGATGGCCTATCGAGGTAAATATCACCGCCAATACATCACTGAGTGCTTGGATTCTCTTCTGCTGAAGAATAAAGAAAGTGGGCTTTTGGCTCAGGCCCGGACTAAGGGAAGCCCACGTAGATTTGTGTTAGGAAGCAAGCTGCTCGAAGTGCTCCTCCAGGTAGCTGTACTCACCCAAGACGGCGGGCGTTTTGTGACCCACGAGGTTCGCATCGAAGAATTGTTAGCCTTTTTAAGGAACCGCTACGGTCTTTACATCGACCAGTTACCAGAAGGAACCATAGCTAACAGCAGCATACTAGACAAACGTGCCCTGCGTCTTAATCTCGAAGCCTTCAAGCGCCGCCTTCGTGAAATTGGGTTCTACCAGGATTTGTCGGATGCTTATGTAACCCAAAAAGTATCGCCCCGATATGCAATTGAAAGATTTGATAGAACTGATAAGAATGGGAGACACACATGAGTAGCGCGTTCATAAAGCTTCCACAGGATAAATTGAATGCGGCGTTGGCTGGAGTGCTGTGTCCTCGTATCGAAGCGATCCTGAGTGATCGTGGCCCAGGCCACTGTGTGCGAGTCACTGACCTTGATGACGAAGTTATGGAGTCAGTATGCTGGGAACTTAGGCGAATCTGGCCTGACGGGAACATATTTATACTCGGCAGTCATGACCAAGAAGGCATGCCTTTCCGAGTAACTTCCACCAAGTTGGTGGAACTGCGTAATCCTGACGCGAACGGCGAGCTGCGCCAGCCTTTGCTAGTGTTCATACCGACCTCGCTCCGTACTAGTGCCGAGGATTCTTTTGGCGTGGCGACCTTCGAGGAACTTACCTTCACCGATATCTACGAGGATCTGATCGAATCGCTGTTTGACCGGCTCCCGGCAACGCTGGCTAGCTATGTTCGCGATCTTTTGGGTATTCTCACCGAGGAGGAATGGCTATTTGCCGACGATGTTTCTCGCGTGCGGTATCTACTTACCGCGCTCGAAAACGGGATTGATGGCGAAACGCTTGGGGCCAGTCTGTATGAATTGGCGTTGATTCCGGACTTCAAGCTCTTTGCTGATCCGGGCATAGTCATTGGAAAAATTCGCCGTAATCTTGTCAGCGTCCGCAGTTTGATAACCTCGCACAAGTCGGTTCGTGGTCGTATTGCTGATCTTGGGCTCAGTGATAAGGCATTGGAGTCGCGTCTATTCACCTATTTTGAAAAACACGATATCCATGAGTCAGAATTCTGGACGCCACCCATTGCGACAGACAAGAGTTGGTGGAGCATTTCTTTCGATAAATGGACGTTCAAAGAAGAGCTATCACTGGACAAGGTTCTTCTGACTGTGTTGGAAACCGACTTGCCGGTCGTTGCGGACGATGAAACCGACGAGCAACTCACTGGCCTCATCGGGCAACAGGTTCTGGTACCGAACGATCGTCGTAAAATGAACGTGGTGTTTGAGGTTAATCCTCACCCCGGCAAGGTCAGTGGGCTTGACCATTTTATGGTGCAAATCATTTCGCAGAATGACGGCCCGGTAGGGAAATCTAAAAAGGTAAAGGCCTGGACCCCGAACCGCCTGCAATGTACTACAAGCCTTGCTAAACTCAATAAAATCGAATTCGATGAAGGATGGCATTTCATCCGTGTAATGCCCTGGACTGCCGATGGCGACCCGATTCCGCTGGAAGCGGATTCCACCTCCGAGGGCGCTAAGCGCTCTTACGAGAGCGAGCCTTTCTACGTCCTGCCCGGTGGCAACATTGAAGAAGAGCCCCCTCAACGTGCCGTTCCTATTGAGCAGAGCCTGGAGCATGCACGTTTCCGACTGCAATTGACAGCCTTGGGTGATGAACGTGATCCCGATGATATCGCCATCAGTGGTGTCGCCTGGTCCGAGGGCGGTCGTACCAAAAAGACCTCCCGCCTTGAAACCTTGCACGCAAAATTCGGTCGTGAGGGGGCTGTTCAGATTCCGCTATCACGTACGCTCAAAATTATCGAGCAACGCATCTTAGCAAAGCCTAAACACCCGTCAGGCTGGCGAATGCAGATCAACCTGGATACCGCTGAGCCGCCCTCCGAGGTCGGGCTCATGCTGCCCTCTTCTGCTGCGATGGCATCTTTCCTGGCTGCCCGTGAAGAGTTTTTTGCAGCGGTGCGCAAAGACACTGCCGAACTGATCATGCAGGGGCTGTTGTTCCAGGACTCTGAAAAGGAATGCCTCGCGTATGCTGAAAGCTATCTTGACTTGGTCAGGAATCTCATCCGCCAGGCCGAGATGACTTCTGGTGTCGAGCGCCAACAACACCTGCAATCGCTAAGAAACATACTGGCCGTTGATTCAATCCATGTCATCCTGACCGACTTCCGTGGAAGGCATCGCGAGGCTGTTTTGGTCTCCCCAACCCATCCGCTCCGAGCCTTGTGGCTGAACAGTTGGGTTACTCTGGGCAAGGATTGGATCGGGAAGATCAAGTCAGGTGGGAAAGAATACATTCCTCACGTCCGTTCCGCCCTATTGGATAGCCTTGTACCCTCAGCCTATCCTGTTGGCATTCCCGTAGAGGATGGTCGTATCTTCACGCCGGTGGACAATCTAAATACGTTTTGGGCTCTATACGCTCCAACAACCGAGGATAATTCTCGTGGTCTGATGGCGGAGATCTGTTCGGCACTTGGCTTGGCCGAGCCCTCTGCGGCGGGAACTGATATTTCCGGAAAGGTCATTGCGGATAAGATTGAGCGCTATCTCTCCCAGCATCCTTATGTGAGAGAGCTATCGCTGAATATCTTTAACCCCGGAGCTGGTTCGTTAATAGCAGAGGCTCTGATAGCGCTTCAGCAGAAAGGTGAGTATGCCAATTTACGCTATGATATACGGCTCTTTACCTCCGAGCCTGACTCGCCAGTTTTGGGTGAGGCGCTTGAATCCATAGTTCGTCCCGGAGCGACGGTGAATGAGGCTGCAGACGCGTTTGCTGCATCAACTGGCAGTCATCTGTTTTCCAAGCTGAACTTGGCTAAGCACGCGTTGAATGAATTCCATGCAAATCCCAAGGATTTTCCAGCGCACATCAGCGTTCTTTTAGATGTGTTCCCCGCCGAGGAGCTTTCCATTTCCGAGAGGCCGATGGGGGTGACTCCGTTGTATGGGTTGATACAGGGTTTTGACACCGAATTCGTTGACGACGATTCGGGTACCTTCTGGAATAAGCAGCCTATTATTGGGCGCTCCTTCGGTGCGAATAACCACGCTGCGTGTTTCGATTTGCTGTCGTCGCTGAGCCGTCACCTCTGTTTTGCAACCTCAGCGGTTGCTGCTTCTGGTGCTAGTTTCAAGGCCGTACCCGTTGTAACCCTTGGCCTCGATGTGGCCCAACGAGAACTGATTTACGAGGTTCACCAGATCAGCGATTGGGTGTTCACTATCGACCGAAATATGGGGATTGAGTTTTTCGACCATGGCGGTCGGAAGAACAGACCGGATTATCTGATTGACTATGTGCCAGGAGCCAGCTCCCAGGCGACACATAATCTGATAATCTCCTCGCGCTCGAACGATGAATTGGAGGCTATGCTGAAGCCGGTGCTGCTTGAGCACGGTTTGTCCGCCGACGGCGAGCAGTCGGTTCAGATACTTGCGAACCTACGCTCGCTTTCTGGTCAGCTTGCCCTGAAACTGATTTCCGCACGTACGCAACAGGCGGAGGCTCTTGGCCTGGCTCTGGCGAGGCTCTATCTCGAATATCAAGGCGCGTTAAGCAATCAGATCATTGTGCCATTAGACGCACACACGGACCTCTACCGCTCAAGCGGTGAGTCAGACGATGTTAACGATGCTATCAGCCTACAACGTACCGACTTGGGTTTGTTTGATTTAGATTTAAACACCAGGACGATCACCTGTAATCTGGTTGAGGTGAAGTGTTATTCGCAGGTTGGTGCCTTTGCGGCTTTCAACCAACTGAAGGAACGGATCTCCGCCCAGATAAATCAGAGTGAGCGCATCCTCCAGCGTCACTTTGACCCGGCCCTGAAAAAACCGGATCGGCCGGATAGGTTGCTCAAGAGCCGGGAGTTGGCTCAGATTCTTAGGTTCTATCTGGAACGCTCACTGCGTTATGGGATCTTTGAAGAGACTGCCGCGCACGAAGCGAGAGGACTACTTGAATCCATTGAGCAGGGCTACTCGCTTCAATTCAGGCGGTGCGCTTTGATTTTCGACTTTGACAAGTCTGGAACAGAATCTCCTGACAACGAGGTTGGCATCGAATTTCATCGTATCGGCAAGGATCTCATTCATGCCTTGCTGGAGAACTGCCGCAAGCCTGTGTCTGTCGAGAGTGAGGAAGTACCGACAGCTCCTACTCTGAGCGAACAGTTCATTTCGAACGTACCGAAGCTCGAGACTGCCGCTTTCATCGCCCCTAATAGGGCCCGCTCGACATCCTGGACGGTGGACGAGCTCTGGGACGATGAGCTGGAGACACCAGTCACACTGCCAACACCTTCTGTCTCAGAGGAAACCATCGCACCTGTTCAAAAGGAAGCACAGGCGAAACCCGTCGAGCAAGCATCTGAACCTACCACCATTGTGCCCAAACAAGAAAAAGATGACGAACAACCCGCCACCGTTGATGTGGAACCGGAAGAAGCTGTTCAACCCGAGATTGAAGTGCAGGAGCATCTGACATCCGAGCCTCAAGCAGAAGTCAGCTACGACATCATGCTGGGCGTTAATGGTTGTTCACCGCAGTACGGATTGCTCGGAGAGGTTTCCGGACGGAAAATCGCGCTGGACCTCAATCATACCCACACGATCAGTCTCTTCGGGGTTCAAGGCGGTGGAAAGAGCTACACCCTTGGAACAGCAATTGAGATGGCCTCAATGCCGATTCAACACATTAATGTGCTGCCAAGCCCGCTCGCCACAGTCATTTTTCATTATAGCCCGACGCAGGATTATGCGCCGGAGTTTACCTCGATGATTAATGCCAACTCGGTAGAGGATGAGATCTGTATCCTTCGTGAGCGTTACAAGGCCAACCCGGAAGCATTGAAGGATGTCTTGATTCTTACCCCTGCCAACAAGGTAGATGATCGCAGGGCCGAGTACCCGGATATTGAGGTTAAGTCGATTGCTTTTTCTGCCGCTGAACTCAAGGCAGCACACTGGAAATTCCTAATGGGGGCGATTGGTAGCCAGAGCATGTATATGCGCCAAATCAATCTCATCATGAGGGGACTGCGGGATAACCTGACCTTGGATTCTCTGCGGGCAGGCATCGATAACTCTGGTTTGTCCGATCATCTAAAGGAGCTGGCCCAGACGCGCTTACTGTTTGCAAGCGAATATATCGATGATAACCAGCGTCTCCAGGATCTGATTCGCCCCGGCCGGTTGATTATCGTGGATCTGCGAGATGAATACATCGAGAAGGACGAAGCTCTCGGTTTGTTCGTGGTGATGCTACAGGTTTTCTCAGAAGCAACCTACCAAGGAAGCGCCTTCAATAAGCTGGTGGTTTTCGATGAAGCTCACAAATATATCGAAAACGATGACTTGGTTTCTGGCCTTGTCGAGGTTGTCCGTGAGATGCGGCACAAGGGAACAAGTATTATGGTAGCCTCTCAGGACCCTCCATCAGTCCCGATCTCTCTGATCGAGTTGTCTTCACAGATCATCATGCATAAATTCAACTCACCTGCATGGTTGAAACACATCCAGAAGGCGAATGCCGCTCTTGGTGAGCTGACCTCCGACAAGATGAGCCATCTTGGTACCGGCGAAGCCTATGTATGGTCGAGCAAGGCCTCGGACGACTCATTCACCCGGGGCGCTGTGAAGATCAAGTGCCGTCCTCGCATTACCCAGCATGGTGGCAGTACCAAAACGGCCGTGGGTCGGTAGGAGATCTTTAAAGGGGCTACTTGGAAAACGGAGAATATCCTACACTAAGCATGTTTTTTAAGCAGATATGATAGGCAGCTTTGAGCGAAGCGGACATTACAGCCAAGCTGAACTAAGCATGGAAAACTAAACATACTGCACAAAAAAAGGATCAGTGGCTTTTTTTAATTATCAGTCTCACCTCCGGTGGAGGTGACGATTGTTCATGTGGGTTTTTCCTATAGAATGCCCATGCTAAATACTGCCTCGGTTTGTTACTAGCAAATTAGGGAGTAAATAGCATGGGCAGATATAAATCCGCTTCCCACTTATTCTATCGCTGTCAGTATTTTGTATGGACGACGGTCTGGAAAGACAATAAAAGCGAAGGGCAATCTTTCTATTTTCTTGACCCGGATGGCCACAAGCTGGAGCTACATGTGGGAGATTTATCATCTCGATGGCGCAATGCCGTGAGAAGCCTTATTCTGGAATGCGTTTCGGATCGGAAAAATAATCACACAACTTTGTGATCTTCCACGCAGTATTCAATTTTATGTCCCATTATGGGGGCAAACCCCCAAAGCAAAATCTAACAACTCATTAATTTTCAATAAACTAAACGAAAAGGCGAGTCCGGCCTTCGCACTCATTCTCTAAAAACCTCCCTCCGATGCCACTCCATAAACCCCTCCCTTGGATAATGCCCTTTCCCCATCGGCAACGCGATCTGCTTCCCAGCAAAATCCCAGAACAGCCGCCCAACTATCCCGCCTCCATTCACCGCCTCAGACACCAGCACCCGCATACTCTTATCCAGTCCAATCGATCCCTTATCAAACGCCTTATGATGAATCGCACACAGCGCCAGTCCGTTCGGGATCTCACACGGTCCGCCAAACTGTTTCCATTTAATATGCGCGGCTTCAAGTCCTACAGAGGCGTTATCATGTCGCATGTTAAACCCGCAGATTGCACACTCATAGTTATAAGCTCGCAGCACCTGCTGGCGAAACAGCGGATCGCGAACCTTACGGATCTGCTGGATATCAAAACCCATCTCATCCGCGATCTCTTCCTGGATGTTTTCAGGAAAATGCGCTTCAAGGATCTGCTGCGCCAGCGAGCCGATCAGGTTTTTGTTCTTACTCAGGAGCGCAAAGTGTTCTTTATCAAACCCGCCTGTGACGTTATGTTCCACAAGTTCTTTAACGGGCGGTTGTTTACTGCCAGTAGTTGAACAGAACTCAGTATTCTGAAGATCCCAAAACCCATCCCTCTTAAGCCGCCAGAAGGGCATATTCGGGTAATGTGCCTTTCGCTGCGGGCCAAAACGCTCTAACAGGCTAAGCAGCTGCTCGTGGACCTCAGTTCCGTAATCAAACAATCGCGCATGCCCCTGCTGATAGTTCGCCAGCACGTACAGAAGCAATAAGGGCTTATGCGGCGCACGCTGTTCGCCTTTGCGCCATATAGTGATATCGGCAATTGCCTGTTCGAGAGTTTTGCTGGAAGCCATCGCGTTACGGAAGAAGGTAAATAATTGCGATGATGCTCGCAAAACCCAGACCAATCAACCCGCAATCAACAAAAACATGACCTTACCGCACAGAACTCTATTTCCTGAATCCCCTCGCAAATTCCAAATTTCCCCCACCTAAAACCGCTGTATTTATATTCAGTTCTGTATAATGAGCACCAGAAATTACGCCGAACGGCAAAGGAAGTATCAAAGAGAATTTAACCGAGAATTCGCGATATGAAGGTGCTGCAACACCCTCATACCGCTAACCACAAACAACTAATCAGGAGTTGAAAATGGCTGCGACGAATTTTAAGCCAGAGTTTACCGTTTGCAAAACAGAATCAGACGCTTCCACCGGCATGATTGAAAACCGCGAGCTGGTACGCAAAAACAGCGCCCGCCGTCTTCACGGCAACCCGCCTAACGCGGCCCCCGTCCATCCCCGCGCGGAAACGCCGCAGGACAGTGCCGCCTGCTGCGAACTGTATGCGCGCATAGACATGAAATATCTTCTCCTGGGCGGCGACTGGTTAAAACGCGCGGGTTTCATCAACGGCATGCCCGTAAAAATCCGCGCCATGAAAGACTGCATTGTGATTACGCCACAGCATACAAGAGAATGCCTGGAAGGGATGAGCGTGGTGAATATAAATAAGCAGAAAGTCGCGCAGTGGTTGAAGACGTTTCCGGGCGCGTTGAATGATACGGGCGATATACCGGTGATTAAGCGCAACGCCTGATAAATATCCCGGCCCTGAGCCGGGATTCTTTTTTATGCCGCCTTCAAAACACCGGCACCCCCAGCCCAACCTTCACCTCCCTCAACGTCTCCTGCGTCACCCCCTGCGCCCGTTCCGTCCCGCGCTTCAGCATCGCCATCAGCTCGCTTTTATCCTGCATATACATCGCCCTCCGCTCCCGCATCGGCGCAATCAACTCCTGCAAACATCCCTCCAGCTCGTTCTTACACACCCGGTCGCCCAGCCCGCCTGCCTGATAGTGCGCCTTCATCGCCGCCACTTTGGCCTTGTCCGGATGAAACGCGTCGAGATACGTAAACACCACGTTCCCCTCTATCTGCCCCGGGTCGCTTACCTTCAGGTGGTTCGGGTCGGTGTACATGGCGCTCACCGCACGGTGAATGGTCTCTTCACTGGCCGAAAGGTGCAGCGTGTTGCCCAGCGATTTCGACATCTTGGCGCTGCCGTCGATGCCGGGCAGGCGGCTGGTATCGCTCAGCATCGCCTTACAGTGGCGCAGTACCGGGGCGGGCAGCAGGCTGTTCATCTTGTGCACAATCTCGTTGGTTTGCTCAATCATCGGCAGCTGATCGTCGCCGACGGGCACGCACTCGGCCTTGAACGCGGTGATGTCCGCCGCCTGGCTGATGGGGTAGGCCATAAACCCGACCGGCAGCGAGCGGGCAAAGCCTTTCTGCGCAATCTCGTTTTTCACCGTCGGATTACGCTCCACGCGGGCGACGGTGACGATGTTCATATACAGCATCGTCAGCTCGGCGAGGGCGGGCAGGGCGGATTGCAGGCAGATCGTGGTCAGGTTCGGGTCGATACCGGCGGCGAGGTAGTCGGCCAGCACTTCGGGGATGTTGTCGCGAATTTTTTGCAGGTTGCTGCCGTTATCAGTCAGCCCCTGAAGGTCGGCAATCAGCACAAACTGGTTGTGCGTGTGCTGGAGCGCCACGCGCTGGCGCAGCGATCCGACGAAATGGCCAAGGTGCAGCGGGCCGGTTGGGCGGTCGCCGGTGAGGATGGTGGGTGCGTTCATAAAGACTCCTTAACGTTGTAATGCCGAAAGGGGTCTTCTGTGTGCGATAGCCGCCTTTCGGCGGCTATCTGAAAATGGGAAAACAACTCCGTGCCGCCTTTAAGAAGGCAGCCACCAGCGGTTTACGGTGAGGACGGCGTGGTTTATGTTCATCTCTTTACCGTATCACGTCCGGCGCGAAAAACAAAAGGGCACGTCATGCTGCAATCTCTCAACCACCTGACCCTCGCGGTCAGCGACCTGCAAAAAAGCGTCACCTTCTGGCACGGGCTGCTGGGCCTGACGCTGCACGCCCGCTGGAATACCGGGGCCTATCTCACCTGCGGCGAACTGTGGGTCTGCCTGTCGTACGACGAGGCGCGCCGGTACGTGCCGCCGCAGGAGAGCGACTACACGCATTACGCATTTACCGTGGCGGAAGAGGATTTTGAACCGTTCTCGCAAAGGCTTGAGCAGGCGGGCGTCACCGTCTGGAAGCAGAACAAAAGCGAGGGGGCGTCGTTCTATTTTCTCGACCCGGACGGGCACAAGCTGGAGCTGCACGTGGGCAGCCTCGCCGCGCGGCTGGCGGCGTGTCGCGAGAAGCCCTACGCGGGCATGGTGTTTACCGCATCATCTCAACGTTAATGAAACACCGGCACAAAAATACCTGTTCCCGGTATTCACGTTACCGGGTTTCTTTATTTTTAACGTAAGTAGGAAATAATTTTTACATTGCTGAAAATTATTATTGTAAAAATCTACATTAGCCGTTTTTCTATATATTTAGTTCGTCAATAATTTAATTTGATTTATTGCAACGTGAGCGCGATTTAGCCAAAATACCCGCCCTTTTTTCGGTTAAAAAGTACCCGCTATGATAAAGTTCATGAATGTTTTAGGCATACTTATCGCGTCATTAATGGCAACCAGCGCGTTTGCCGTTAACTGCCAGCGTGCGGCGACCCCTCTTGAGAACACGATTTGTAGCAGTGAAAATCTCAGCTGGCTTAATAACATTATGACAACTTACTATCGCGATATGCTGGTGCGCCGCGACGGACACGTTGTTCATCAGGAATATCTGGCATGGCAGACGTCACTCAAAAAGTGCACGTCAGAAAGCTGTATAGAGCACGCCTACTTCGCGGGAATCGGCAAGCTGGCCGAAGCCCCTCCGCACTTTCTCTGGCAGGGGCGCTGGTGGAATACCCAGGCGGCAAATATGAACGGCGGGGTGATTGAATTCAGTCACAACGCCGACTGGACGGTCAATGTTGATATTCGCATCTGGTCTGGGTTGAATAAAGAGACCTATACCGCCGAAGCGCGCAAGGTCGACGGCATGCTGCTCATCGACAATATGGCGGAAAGTAAACGCTGCAAAGTGCTGCTGATCCCCGAAAGCAGCGGTGCGCTTCAGGCTTTTAGCAGCGGCAAAAGAGGATGCAGTCTCTCCGTGCCCAACGGGGCCTTTATTGACGGTATTTACGCCCGGTCAGAAAAGGACCCGCGCCCAAAAGCAACGCTGCTCTCGCTGCAAATCCTGCCCGATGCGAAAACGGAAGAACGATTTCGTGCGCTGGTGGGGGATGATTATCAGAAATTTATTCAGACGGCTAATGCGTATATATACCGCAAAGATATCGACAATATTGGCGCCACGGTCATTTCGTCCTGGCTGCGCGGGGCGGCCAATACCCGCACCGCACTTATTATGTATAACGCCAGCCATATTTGGGCTGCCCGCATTGCTCCTGATGAAAAAGGCAAACTGACCTTCTATTACTACAGCACGCAGCATAATGACCTCAGCAAAATGCCGCGCACCATAGCGGAATGGCGCATGCGCTACATGGAACATTAAGCGTCACGTCCTGTTTCCAGGACGCGTGTTGAGCCTTACGCCAGCGTGCCAACGACGTTTAAATCCGCATCGTCAGGCACTTCATTGTAGGAAAGTACGTGTAGCCCTTTAGCGAACAGGCGGGCATAACGCGAGATCAGCGGCCGCAGCTGCGGGGTGACCAGCAGCAGCGGAGGCATATTTTTCGCTTTCATCTGCTCGTAGATCATTGGCATCGTATTTTGCAGCTGCGTCAGGATGTTGGGATCGACCGGGAAGTTATCCAGAGCAACTTTACCCGCCTGCTGGGCCTGGTTCAGTGCGCTGAGCAGCAGGTTTTCCAGCTGATTATCGATCGTATAAGCAGCCAGCTGAGGGCGATCGCCGTTGATGTTATGCACCAGCGCGCGGCGAAGCGCGTAGCGCACGTCGGCGGTAAGCAGCAGCGGATCTTTCGTGATGGCCGAGCTTTCCAGCAGCGTTGAGGCGATGGTCACAATGTCCTTCAGCGAAACCTGCTCAAGCAGAAGCTGGCGATAAACGCGCAGCAGCTGGCTATAGTTGAGCGCGGCGTTTAAGTCCTCGGCAAGCTTGGGAGCCTGCTGGGCCAGGCGCGCGTGCAGATGCGTGATGTCGTCATAGTTAAACAGCTCCGGTAAATATTCACGCGCGACCTTGTTGACGTGGGTGGCGACCACGCTTGAGCAATCCACGACCTGATACCCCAGATTGAGCGCCTTCGCCTTCTGGTCGGGATCGATCCAGACGATCGCCATACCGTAGGCCGGATCGGTGTCCAGCACGCCATCAATCTCACCGTACAGCTCGGTTCCGGGGATCGCCATCAGCTTTTCGGCCTGAACTTCAGCCACTGCCGTGCGTATACCGTTGACGTGAATCGCATACTGCGAAGGTTTCAACCGGAAGTTTTCGCGTATGCGGATCTCCGGCAGCAGCACCCCACACAGTTCGGAAATGACCTGCCTTACCCCCCTGACGCGCAACGAAAGCGGGCTACCTCTGGACTCGTCAACCAGGGTGACAAGTTTGTAGCCGAGGCTCAGACCGATCGGCTCAACCAGCGGGATATTGTCCCACGTGATGGCCGTGGAGGTGTCGGGGGCCAGCGCCTCGTTGATCGCCTCCATGTCCATTTCCGGTGCGGCGGGCTGAACCACCTTGCTCTGACGCCAGGCGGCAAACAGCAGCAGCGCGGTAAAGCTCAGGAAGGCAACGTGCGGCATGCCGGGCACAATCGCCAGAATAAACATCACAAACGCGGCGGTGTAGAGCACTTTCGGTTTCGAAAGAAGCTGCGTCTTGATCTCATCGCTGATGTCATTGCCTTCGCTGACGCGCGTCACGATGATGGCGGCGGAGGTGGCGAGCAGCAGGGACGGAATTTGGGCGACCAGACCGTCACCAATGGTGAGCAGGACGTACTGACGGAAAGCGACGCTGGCCTCTAAATCGTATTTGAAGATACCGATGCAGATCCCGCCAATCACGTTAATGATCAGAACCATGATCCCGGCAATGGCATCGCCGCGGACGAATTTAGATGCCCCGTCCATCGCGCCGTAGAAGTCCGCCTCTTTGGCGACCTCCTGACGGCGGCTGCGGGCCTGCTGCTGGTTGATCAACCCGGCATTCAGGTCGGCATCAATCGCCATCTGTTTACCGGGAAGGGCGTCCAGCGTAAAGCGAGCCGAGACTTCCGAGATACGCTCTGCACCCTTGGTCACGACGACGAAGTTGATGATCATCAGGATGATAAACACCACAAAACCCACGACGAAGTCGCCGCCGATGACCACCTGTCCGAAGGCTTCGATGACTTTACCCGCCGCGCCTTCCCCTTCATGCCCCTTAAGGAGAACCACGCGCGTGGAGGCCACGTTCAGCGTCAGGCGCATCAGGGTCGTGATCAGCAGCAGCGTTGGGAAGATGGCAAAATCCAGCGGGCGCTGCATATTGACCGAGGCCAGCAGCACGATGACCGCCAACACGATGTTAAACGTAAACAGAATATCCAGCATCAGCGGCGACAGCGGCAGGATCACCATCGCCAGAACGCAGAGAAGCAGGATAGGCACAGCAATCTGCCCCTTCCGGAGCATGCCGAACACGTTGGATAACTTACCGTTCGCCATGGTGTTTAAATACCTCTTGAGGAATGTCTATTTGCCTGTTCAGGCGGGGTTTTTGCTCAATGTGGCCTTCACGCCAGGACTTCAGCTGCATCACATAGGTCAGCACGTGCGCAATGGCGCGAAAGAGTTGAGCCGGTATCTGCTGGTTAACGCGGGTGGTGTAGTAAACCGCTCTCGCCAGCGGTGGAAACTCCACGACCTCAATGCGGTGGCTGGCACCGACTTCTCGTATCCACAGCGCGACATCGTCAATCCCTTTTGCGACGATGTAGGGAGCTTCCGCCTGCTGCGGATCGTATTTCAGCGCTACCGCATAATGGGTCGGGTTGGTGATGATCACATCGGCGGTCGGTACGGTGCGGGTAATCTGCCCCATCGCCATCTGTCGCTGTAGCTGACGGATTCGGCCCTTGATCTGCGGGTTACCGTCGTTGTTTTTATGCTCTTCCTTCACTTCCTGCTTGGTCATGCGCATTTTTTTGGTATACATAAATTTGCTGATCGGCACATCGAGCAGGGAAAAAAAGACGATAACAGCGATGAAATAGCTGACAACGTGATGGAAAATCGCAAATCCCCGGAGAATGGCCTCGTTCAGGTACAGGCGTTGCAAATTCAGCAGTGCCGCCATGTTATCGCCCACCATCATGTACAGCACCGCCAGTATCGCCGAACACTTCAGCAGCATTTTGCCCACTTCCGTATAGTGGCTGGCGGAAAACAGTCGCTTTGTACCGGCTATCGGGCTGATTTTTTTAAAATCGGGCTTTAATTTGGCTGGCGTAAACAGCCATCCCCCGGGGATCAGGCTGGCGATGATGCAGGCTACCGGGATAGGAACAAGCGTTGCGATAAAGCGCAGCATTACGCTCAGGTTAAGCATAAGAAACTGACTCAGTACGCCAGGGTTATCGATATCCCTCGCCATGTGTGCGGCGGCGGTAAACGACTCCCCGATAAGCTGGCGATAGTAAGGCAGGAATGTCGCCAAAATTATAAAGGAAGCGACAAGCCCCACCGCCATGGTGAGATCTTTTGAACGGGGAATATCCCCTTTCTCCCGCGCCTTTCGCAGTTTCCCGGGGGTGGGTTTTTCACTTTTATCGCCGCTGGTGGACACTATTGCACCCTTATGGCGTCAAGCTTCGCCAGTATGTCGTTAGTCATGTTGAGATAGTGGTCAGGAATGTTCGTGACCAGCATCGAGATGCACAGAAGCCCAAAAAGCATGCTGATTGGGAAACCGAGCGAGAACAGGTTTAACGTCGGTGAAATGCGGTTCAGCAGGCCAAACCCTCCCTGAACGATCAGCATGACAAAGGTTGTCGGGAGCGCAATCAGCACGGCGGCAGCGATAATCCATCCCAGGCCCTGGGCAACCAGCATCAGCGTCGGCTGGTTAATCGCCTGCCCGATGGGCCAGTAGGTGAACCCTTTGTACAGGATGGTGACCAGCAGAAGATGGCCGTCGGTGATGAAAAACAGCAGGGCGCAAAAGACGTAGATAATCTGTGAAATCACCGTTGTCGAGCTGCCGTTAACCGGATCGTTCATCATGGCCATCGCCAGCCCCATGTTCATGGAAAGCATATGCCCGGCCGTCTGTAGCGCGACGAAGACCAGATGCAGGATCGTCGCGAAGAGCATGCCCCACAGCAGCTGTTCGCCAATCAGTAACACCGAGCGCAGCGAGAGCAGTTCCGTGAGCACGACCCGCTCCGGCAGCATGGGGGCAATCACAATAGCCAGCGCCAACGCGGTACCGATTTTTACGCGGCGCGAGAAGACGCGGTTGTCGAGAACCGGCGCGAACTGGATAAAGGCGAGGATACGGAAAAAAGGGAGCACCAGTGCCATTAGCGGCGCGATCAGCGCGTGAATATCAATAGCCATCGTGTTTTAACCAACCAGCGCGGCCGCTTGGGTGAAGAGCTGGACGGTAAAATCCACCAGCTGCGTCAATATCCATTTTCCGGCGAATACAAGCACGCCCAGCGTCACCACCAGTCGTGGCAAAAAGCTGAGCGTCTGCTCGTTGATCTGGGTCGTGGCCTGGAAAATGCTGACGCACAGGCCGATGAGCAGGCTGGGAACAATCGCAACGGCAGAGATCATCAGCACGAGGTGAAGGCCCGTCGCCATGATGTCGCCGGCGGTGTCCATATTCATCATGGCTATAATCCCCGCACGCTGGCGGTGAGCGTGCCGACGATCAGCGTCCAGCCGTCGCAAAGCACGAAGAGCATCAGCTTAAAGGGGAGTGAAACGATGAGAGGCGACAACATCATCATCCCCATTGCCATCAGAATACTGGCGACAATAAGATCGATCACCAGGAAAGGAATGTAGATCATGAAGCCAATCTGGAAGGCGGTTTTCAGCTCGCTCAGCAGATAAGCGGGCGTCACGATCGTCAAATCCTGTTCGCGAGCATCCCCCTCCACGCCCGCAATCGTCATGATCTGGGCCATGGCCTTTTCATTGGTTTGGGCAAGCATATACCGCTTCAGCGGTGCTTCAGCATTGACCAGCGCCTGCTTCAGGGTAATGCGATCGCTCTGAAAGGGTTCAACCGCATCGGTGTAAATAGTGGTCCACACCGGTCTCATCACCAGCAACGTTAAGGCCAGGGCGATACCGGTCAGGATTTTATTCGGCGGGCTGGATTGCAGGCCCAGCGCCTGGCGCAGAATGGCCAGCACGATAATAAAGCGCGTAAAGCAGGTCATCATCAGGACCATAATCGGCAGCAGGCCGAGTAAGGTCATGAGGATCAGGATCTCAATCTTTACGTTGTAGTCCTGGCCATCGCCGTTGGCTGCGGTGCTGAGCAGCGTAATGTCGCCGTTCGCCGCCATCGCCTGCTGATTAAACAGCACGCCGAAAAGCAGCAGCGTCATGCCCCACAGAATAAGCTCGCGGTTCATCGGGTCAGCTCGCCCAGCTCTTTGGTGTTGAAATCGATGATCCGCAGGCCATATTTATCATTCAGTACGACCACTTCCGCCTTCCCAAACGGGATGCCGTTGACCTTGATGTCTAACGGCTCGCCGGCCATTTTGTCCAGCTCGATCACCGAGTCGCTGCTGATATTCATCAGCTCCGACAACGGAATATCCACGGAGGAGACCTCCAGCGTCAGGGTGACCGGGATACGGCTAAACAACGCCATACGGCGCATATCGGTCATCGACGCGTGTGAAGGCTCAGGCTGTAAATCGTTGCGGATAGTGCCTTCCGCCGGCGCGTCCTGCGGCATATCACTGAGGTTGAGATCGTCCAAATCCAGAGACTGGCTCAGCTCATGTTGCAAATCACTCATATTGTTTCTCGGGCGTCTTTTCATGGATGTCGCAGAAGAAAAGCTTGCCGTAATCTTCGGCTATTGTGGCTTCGAAAATCTGCTCTTTACCGATAAAAACGGGCATCGGTTCGTTGATGGTGATGGGGATAATATCCCCGGGTTTAATGTCGGCAATTTGCGCCACGGTGAGGTTCAGGCTGGCTAACCGACCGTTCAGCTTGATGGGTAAACTATCAAACAGGCGCTCCAGCTGAGCGGGACTCAACGAGTCCGTTTTTCGCTGCCGGTGTTCTTTTGTTACGGGTGAGCGCAAATTTGCCAGCATCTGGTCAATGTGGTGGCTATCCAGCAATATGCTGAAACTACCGTGCTTATACCCTTCCAGATTAAACGTAATACACCACGGCCACTGATTAATGACGGTGGAATAATCCACTTTAATCTCGAGATCTTCACCCAGCGTCTCTTTACAGATGATCAGAGACGTGAGCTCCTGACCCAGCTTGCTTTGTAAACGCTCTTCCGTTTTCGTTACCGGCATCGATTCATCTGGCTCAATATGCACGCTGTCTTTATTAAGACCGTAGTAGTCGTGCAGGATATTTAGCAGCAGCAGGCGATCGATAACGAACCCGAGATTTCCATAGGGAGTGGAAAAAATCTGTGCATTTTTAAAATGACGGTCGACAGTAAATGTCATTGATTCCAGCGTGGCGTTTACCCGAAGTTTTTTCAGGAAGTAAATGCCAAGGCGTGCATCAAGGATGTCAAAGCTGTCGTTCATGGACTTAGGAAGTTTATGCCATGGACGACCAAGTTTGCTGATATCAAGTATTTCCAGCTCAGGAAGACTATCCTGCTGATGGATTCTGATGCGCTGGGTAGCAGGGTACATAATCATTCCGCTTTAATAACAATGCATGATGAAACCGTGGTGCGTTTTTACGACGCGCTGATGGGCTCTTCGACCATACGTAAAAGTTTTTCTGAAAAAAAACGATTTCAGGTGGTTTTGTGTCGCTTTAGATAAATAGAGGCTCACACACCGCAAGACACATTCACACGCTTTTTTTCAGAGTGAGAATTAGACATCTGTAGTCATTTTATTTCAAGACTATTCCTGTTATTAATCCATAATTAATTAGGATTAATTCAGTTTAATAACCTCTATAAGTTATTGTTTTGCATTGATTAATCCTTTAATACGCATTAAAAATAAGACAATTCTCAACGGAAACGTATACTAGGCAACACATTTTCAGGGAAGGTTTGCTTCCTGTGAAGAGTACGCAGATATTTGTTTTCTTTCATTGTTAATAGCTTATTAGTTTCTCCTTGTGGCGCAAGTGTGGAAAATAAGTTTGTTATCATTTTTTTAATAAATTTCTAACGTGCTGTTGGTTACATTGTTTTATTACTTGGGCTCAAAATATGAACATTATCATTGGGCGTGAAAACCGTAATGTAGATGGCGTTGTCGCTGTTTCACCTGCCAGCGTTGGCGTAATTTCATTGGCGCGGCGCGTTGCAAAATATAATGTTTCGGTATTGATTACCGGCGAAACAGGAACTGGAAAAGAGTGCATCGCCAAATATATCCATAAGCACGCTTGCGGTGACGATGCCCCCTACGTAGGTGTTAACTGCGCGGCAATTCCGGAAAGCATGCTGGAAGCCATTTTATTTGGCTATGAAAAGGGCGCTTTTACCGGGGCTGTCGCCAGCGTGGCGGGTAAATTCGAGCAGGCTAATGGCGGTACGTTGCTGCTGGATGAAATTGGCGATATGCCGCTCTCCTTGCAGGCGAAATTATTGCGCGTTTTGCAGGAGCAGGAGGTTGAGCGTCTGGGAAGCCATAAGCGTATCCCTCTGGATATTCGCCTGATTGCGTCCACTAATAA
Source organism: Enterobacter cloacae complex sp. P15RS (assembly GCF_014895905.1). Lineage (NCBI taxonomy): Bacteria > Pseudomonadati > Pseudomonadota > Gammaproteobacteria > Enterobacterales > Enterobacteriaceae > Enterobacter > Enterobacter cloacae complex sp. P15RS. Next base: position 41,600 of record NZ_JADBQL010000043.1, read on the forward strand.
GGATTTGCAGCAGGAAATCGCCGAAGGTCGTTTCCGCCAGGATTTATTCTACCGTATTTCTGTTGTGCCTATTCATATTCAACCGCTGCGCGAGCGCAAGCAGGATATTTTGCCGCTGGTGCAGCGTTTTATTGATAAATATCGCGCTTTCCACAAGGGCAATATCCGCCTGAGCGAAGAGGCCCGTAAAGCACTCCTGGGCTATGACTGGCCGGGTAACGTCCGCGAACTGGAGAATGTGATTCAGCGGGGCATGATCCTGAGTAATGGGGAAGAGATAACCGCAGAAGATTTTGGTCTTGAACCCCGCGTCCCGCTTCCTGAAACGCCAGCGGTCGATCTTATGCCTGCCTATCGCGAGCAGGAGAGCGGCAGCTCCGCCATTAAGGACGTTAAGCTTCACGGTCGTCTGGCGGAGTATCAATACATCATCGACCTGCTTAAACGCCATAAAGGCAACAAATCGAAAACGGCTGAGTTTTTAGGGATTACGCCGAGAGCGCTGCGCTACCGCCTTGCCTCGATGCGCGATGAAGGCATTGATATTGAATGCTATTCCTGAAGTTTGTAAGGAAAAATGATGGACAAGATAGGCGCTGTAGGTATGCAAACCACGCAGCAGATGTTGCTGAACCAGATGCGGCAAACGGCCAGACTGGCCTCTGCCGGTCAGGTCAGCACGTTTCCAACCATTGCGCCGGCTCATAACGCCTCTGCCGGTACGCATAGTGTCTCGTTTTCTCGCGTGCTGGATAACGCCATCAATCAGGTGGATGCATTACAGCACAGCGCGGGCGCAAAGCAGACCGCCATTGATATGGGTCAGAGCGACGACCTGGCTGGCGCGATGATTGAGAGCCAAAAAGCCAGCGTGGCCTTTTCGGCGATGATGCAGGTGCGCAACAAGCTTAACAGCGCGCTCGACGAAGTGATGAATACTCCGCTGTAAGGTTTGTACCGTGTTAAACAAAATCAAAGATCGTCTTTCCGCGCTCTCCCTGCCTGCCGGCCTGATGAGTACCCGACTGTGGGTGATTGCCGGGGGGGCGGCGTTAGCGATCGCTATTGTTGCCTCCCTGTGGAACCGCAACCAGGGCTATGTTGCGCTGTATGGCGCGCAGGAAAACATTCCTGTCTCACAGGTGGTTGAGGTGCTGGGGGGGGAAAATATTCCCTACCGTATCGACCCCAACAGCGGGCAGGTGCTGATCGCAGAGAGCAAACTTCCTCAGGCGCGTATGGCGCTGGCCGCTAAGGGTATCAGTGCGATCATGCCGGACGGCTATGAGCTCATGGACAAAGAGGAGATGCTGGGTAGCAGCCAGTTTGTCCAGAACGTGCGCTACAAGCGCAGCCTGGAAGGTGAGCTTGCAAAGAGCATTATGGCGCTCCAGCCGGTCGAGCATGCGCGCGTCCATCTTGGCCTAAGCGAATCCAGCTCGTTTGTCCTGACGAACAAACCCAACAGCAGCGCGTCGGTCATGGTTCAGCTGCGCTATGGCAAAACGCTTGATGAGCAGCAGGTTGCGTCGATCGTCCAGCTGGTATCTGGCTCGGTGCCCGGTATGGCACCGGGCAGCGTGCGCGTGGTCGATCAGGCGGGCAACCTGCTGTCGAGCGGCATTGAGGGCCAGGATGGCACCCTCGGCGAAAAGCGTCTTGCTAACGATGTGACGCAGCGTATTCGCGAAGATACCAGCAAAAATGTCTCCAGCCTGCTGACGTCGCTGGTGGGCAGCGACAATTTCCGCATTAGCGTTGCACCCACCGTCGATTTAAGCCGCGTAGAGGAGACGCAGGAGCGTCTGGGCAAAGAACCGAAGGTGAGCGACGAGCAACTGAGCCAGGAGAACATCACCAATGAGATGGCGTTTGGTATCCCGGGGTCGCTGAGCAACCGTCCGGTTAACCAGAATCCTCAGGCTGCTGCGGCACAAGCCGCGGGCGGCGAGGCGACCGCTGGTAATACCGCGACCGCCAATCCGTCCTCCGATCCGCGCAAGCTTTCCGCGCGCAGTCAGGAACAGCGTAAATACGTATTCGATCGCGATATTCGCCATATCCGCCATCCCGGTTACAAGCTGCAAAAGCTGAGCGTGGCCGTTGCGCTGAATAAATCAGCCCCGGCGCTGGCCGCCGCGACCCCGGAACAGCTGGCTTCGATCACCCGTCTGGTGGAGAGCGCGGCGGGCATCGACAAAACGCGTGGCGATGTGCTGACGCTGGATGTGCTGGCCTTCAACGTACAGAAACCGGTTGAAACCGAGGTGCTGGCGTGGTGGCAGGATCCTGATATGCAGTTCTGGGGACAAAACCTGGGGATTGGCCTGCTGGCATTGTTGACGCTGCTGTTCGGCGTGCGCCCACTCGTTAAGCGCCTGGGACGACGCGAACGCATTGAACACGAGGCCGATGTGCAGGAACTGCCTGTCATAACAACGGAAACACCGCCGCAGGAAGATGAACTTTCTGTGCTGCCGAAAGCGGCATTCAATATCAATGACGACAAACTGCCGCCGCAGAGCTCCGGTCTGGAAACCAAAGTCGAGTATCTACAGGTTCTCGCCCAGAACGAAACGGAGCGTGTAGCGGAGGTTCTGAAACAATGGATTAACAGCAATGACCGAAGCAACGCGAAATCAAATGAATAGTTCTGCTGGCCGTAGCCCCCTTGAACAGGCCGCTATCCTGCTGATGAGCGTGGGCGAAGAGGCCGCAGCGCAGGTAATGCAGAAGTTTAACCGGGAAGAGGTGATGCTCCTGAGCGACACCATGGCGCGGCTCCACGATGTCAAAATGAGCCAGGTGCGGCAGGCCATGAATAATTTCTTCTCTGATTACAGTGAGCAGAGCGGGATTAACGGCGCCTCGCGTTCCTATCTGCGCAGCATTCTGGAGAAGGCGCTGGGCAGCGAGATCTCCCGCAGCGTGATCAACGGCATCTATGGCGAAGAGATCCGCTACCGCATGGCTCGCCTACAGTGGGTTGATACCCCACAGCTGGCGGCGCTGATCGAGCATGAGCATTTGCAGATGCAGGCGGTGTTTCTTGCCTTCCTGCCGCCGGATATCGCCGCGGGCGTGCTCGGCGTGCTGCCGCGCGAGCGACAGGATGAAATTATCTACCGTATTGCCCGGCTGGACGACATCAACCGCGACGTGATTGATGAACTCGATCGGCTGATCGATCGCGGTATTGCCGTTCTCTCTGAACATGGTTCGAAGCTGAGAGGGATCAAGCACGCAGCGGATATCGTCAACCGCATTCCTGAGAATCAGCAGGAGCTGTTGGACCAGCTGCGTGAACGCGATGAGAGCGTCGTTGAAGAGCTTCAGGACGAAATGTACGAATTCTTTATCCTCAGCCGTCAGTCTCCGGTCACGCTACAGCGTCTGATAGACGAAGTGCCTATCGAAGACTGGGCCGTGGCGCTCAAGGGAACCGAGCAGGTCCTGCGCGAAGCGATCTTCAACGTTATGCCGAAGCGTCAGGTAACGCTGCTGCAAAGCACCGTTACGCGCCTTGGTCCGGTGCCGATCAGCCGCATTGAGCAGGTGCGTAAAGAGATCATGCAAACGCTGCGTCAGCTGGTGGATGAGGGTGAAATCCAGGTACAGCTCTTCGCAGAGCAAACGGTGGAATAAGCCATGTTTACAAAACGGCGTATTTCGCCGCAGCCCGTGTTTACCGCCCGGCCAACCGACGTAAAGCCGCGGCCTTATAAGTTCCCTCCGTTAAGAAAGGGAGTGAACGTGCCCGACGTGCCGGGAGCCGGCAACGAGCCGGTCTCTCTGAACCCCGCTGAATATCAGCAGCTGCTTGAGGAGGGATTTCGGGAGGGAATGAACCAGGGCTTTACGCAGGGCGTGGAAGAGGGTAAGCAGGCGGGATACCAGGAAGGCATGCGGCTTGGCTTTGAAGAGGGCATGACGAAAGGGCAGGCTGAAGGGGCGCTTCAGGCCCGCCAGTTGTTTCTTGAGGCGGCAACGCCCTTCGAGCAGATGACCGCCAACGTTCAGCGCTTTCTGGACAATTACGAGCAGCGCCGTCGCGAAGAGCTGCTACAGCTGGTCGAAAAGGTCACCCGGCAGGTTATTCGCTGCGAGCTGTCGCTCCATCCAACCCAGCTTTTAGCGCTGGTTGAGGAGGCGTTGACCAGCCTGCCGCAGCCGCCCGAACAGATTCGCGTCCTGCTTAACGCTGAAGAGTTCCGCCGCATTAGCGAAGCGGAGCCCGAAAAAGCCCGTGAGTGGGGCCTGGCTGCGGACCCGGGGCTGGCGCTCGGGGAGTGCCGCGTAGTGACCGAGTCTACCGAGATGGACATTGGTTGCCAGCACCGTCTCGACCAGTGTGTTTCCGTATTAAAAGAAAAACTACTGCCAGAAGAGAGCCATGAGCAATCTTGATTTTGAACACGCGCTGCGCTCTATCGAACAGATTGATCTGGCACGCGTTGCGGGTCGTCTGGTACGGGTTAACGGTATCCTCCTCGAATGCGTGGGCTGCCGGCTGGCGATAGGCCAGCTCTGCCACGTGGAGAGCGTTGAGCTCGACATGATTGACGCTCAGGTTGTCGGTTTCGATCGGGACGTCACCTTCCTGATGCCCTTTAAGCAGCCGTCCGGGCTGATTGCTGGCGCGCGCGTTTTTCCTGCCGGAAAGAGCGAAGGCATCATGATTGGCGACGCGTGGTTGGGCAGGGTGGTGAACGGCCTCGGCGAACCGCTGGATGAAAAAGGCAGGCTCGGCGGGGATACATTACTGTCTTCCCAGCTTCCCCAGGTACATCCCCTTAAGCGCCAGCCGGTGGAGTCGCCGCTGGACGTGGGCGTGCGGGCCATCAACGGACTGCTGACCATCGGTAAAGGCCAGCGCGTCGGACTCATGGCGGGTAGCGGGGTGGGAAAAAGCGTTCTGCTGGGGATGATCACCCGCTATACGCAGGCCGAGGTGGTCGTGGTGGGCCTGATTGGCGAGCGTGGCCGCGAGGTGAAGGAGTTTATTGAAAATTCCCTCCAGGCCGAAGGACTGGCGAAATCGGTGATTGTTGCCGCGCCGGCGGATGAATCGCCGCTGATGCGCATTAAGGCGACCGAACTGTGCCACACCATTGCCAGTTACTACCGCGACAAAGGGAAAGACGTTCTGCTGCTGGTGGATTCCTTAACCCGCTACGCGATGGCGCAGCGCGAGATTGCGCTTTCGCTGGGTGAGCCCCCCGCAACCAAGGGCTACCCACCCTCGGCGTTCAGCATGATCCCCCGGCTGGTGGAGAGCGCGGGTAACAGCGAGAGCACAGGATCGATGACGGCGATCTATACCGTGCTGGCGGAAGGGGACGATCAGCAGGATCCGATCGTCGACTGTGCCCGAGCGGTACTCGATGGTCACATCGTGTTATCACGCCAACTGGCGGAGGCGGGGCATTACCCGGCCATCGACATAGGCCAGTCAATCAGCCGCTGCATGAGCCAGGTGACGGCGCGCGAGCACCAGCTGGCCGCCCGCACCGTTAAGCAGCTTTACGCGGAATATCAAAATATCAAACCGCTGATCCCGCTGGGCGGCTATGTTGCTGGCGCCGATGCGCTGGCGGACAAAGCCGTTCGACTCTCTCCGGCCATCGTCGGATTCCTACAGCAGGAGGTTCAGGATGCGGCATTGCTGGCGCCCACTATCAGCGATCTCTGTGCGCTGGCAAACGCAGGATAAGGAATGATGAGCAAACTTATTTCAACGCTAGAACAGCTGCATCTTATGCGCTCCCGCGCCGTCGATGATTTAAGCCTCAAGCTGGCTACGCAAAAACAGCTTTGCCAGCGGTTCGAGAAAAATATCGACTCGCTCTCTTCCCTCGCGTCCGGCATGGCGAATTCGAACCTCAACAGCCCGGTGATGATGAGTAACCAGTCGACGTATAAGCACGTTATCCAGCGGGTTATCGACTGGCAGAAGCAAGAGCATGCGTTGGCAAATCTGGAAGCGCAAAAGATGCAGGGGACGCTTGTGGCCGAAGCCAGGCGCGAGAAGAGCCTTGAGCTCGTGCTGGAGGCGAAACGCCGCGATCGCCAGCAGGAGCACAATCGCCGCGAACAAAAAATGACCGACTCTATTTCTGCCCAATGCTGGCTGCGCCAGCAGCAGATCACCACACGTCAACGATAAGTGTTATGAAGACTGTAAAACAGCCCGCCCACTCCTCTTTGATTAACGCGCTTATGGCGCGCAATAAGCGCACTCAGCCGTTGCCGACGCCGTTTGTGAGCGTTATTTGCCCAACCTATAACCGCCGCGAGTTTCTGCCCTACCTGCTCTATATCTGGCAGTATCAGGACTACCCTGCCGAAAAGCGCGAGCTGATCATTCTTGACGACTCGCCCGTCAGCAATGCCGATCTCGTGGAGATGATGGTCGATCCGGCTCAGGCTAACGTGCGCTATATTCACAGCCCCGAGCGGTTGGTGCTGGGTAACAAGCGTAACCGCCTCAACGACCTGGCGAAAGGGGAATACATCATCTGCTTTGATGATGATGACTATTATCCGCCAAATAAAATTTCCCATCAGGTTGCGGAGATGCAGGTAAATAAGGCCCTGTTCTCCGGCAGCGATCGGATCTACATCTGGTACAGCCATCTCGACAAAATCTATATGACCCACGGGTTTGGCCCGCGTCATGCGCTCAACGGTACCTTTGGCTACCACCGTAACTTCCTGAAAAAGCATCGCTACCTTGACGATGCCTCGTTGGCGGAAGAGGTGGGATTCCTGAAGGACTTTACCGCGCCGGTTCTTCAGATTGACCCAAAACAGGCGATCCTGTGCATCTCACATAGCAGTAATACGTACGATAAAGACTTTGTGCTCAGCTCCTCCACGCCGGTGGACCTGACGCTGGAGGACTTCGTCAGCGATCCCAACCTTCTGGCCCACTATCGTCGCCTGAGCACCGCGCCGCTCAACACCCAGGTGAACTGGAGCGCGTTTGAGAAAATTGCCGTGCTTTACGATCCCCTCGAGGAAGCCGAGCTGCCAGCCTGCTGCGAAAACCTGAAATCCCTGGGGATTAAAGAAGAACAGCTCTGGACCGTTGCCAACGCGCAGGGAAGCTCGCCTGAGGATAGCGAGCTGCAAACGCATTATCAGGTGATTGCAAAGGCGCAGCAGCAGGGCTGGAAAAATGTGCTGCTGCTTGATGCAAAGCTGCGCTTTGTCAGAAAAGAAAACGTGGTTACCAACATCAATAAGCTGCTCAACGGTTTGGATCAGATCAACTGGCAGATGCTGTTGCTGGGAGGGCGCTATGACAACTTCACTCCGACCCAGTCGCTGCAAGGGGTGGCCCGTATTTACAGTGCCGGCTGCGCCTGCGCTTACGCGGTAAATGCGAACTATTACACCGCACTGCTGGATGCCTATGAACAGACCATAGCGCTGAAGGCGAGCCTGGACCGCTGCTGGAAGGTGCTGATGCGTTATGACGCAATATGGCTCGGCTTTAGCCCGAGCTTCGCCTTCCTACAGCACTGGACCGATCCACAAAACGGAAAGGTGATCGACTGCACCCACTGGTTTTTCCGTAAACAATCTTAAGACGCTATCGCTGGAAGAGAACAGACATGGAACTGATTGAACAATACCAACCCGAATTCGTATTGCGCTTTGACGCGCGTGAGACCCGCTGCGACTGTCCAACCTGTAAGGATGCCGATGACGCGTGGCCGCACAGCAGCGTGAAGTTTAAAAATCAGCAGCGCGATAGCCTGGATATTCGCTGCGAGACGGCGGCGCATGAAATGCTGCTGAGTCCTGACGCGTTTGTTCTGCACGAGGCAAAGATTGCCGCGAGCGCAGAAGAAACCTTGTCAGCCTGGAGCGAAACGTTAAATCAGCAGTGCATTAATCTGGCCATTCATCCGGCGCTGTCGCTCGAAGTAAGCCTGTATGGGATAGGCGTGCTCCTCAGCAAAGCGCAACATTATCGCGATAACGGCGAGCTTTCTCCGGCGCTGCTTGAAGAGATGGGCGCGCAGTTGAGCCTGTTAGCAGAGCAGGGTGTTCTGACCCAGCAGTTCACGATGCTGCCGCCGATTAATGAGCATCGCATTGCCACGTTAAAAGAGATGGGCACGATGCGCCTGGATCTGAATTTACCCATGGTGGATAAAATAGGCGTAGCGCTGAAGCTGAGCGAGCTGTCAGTAATGCAGCCAACCCGCTTGACCGACCGATTGCATGAGCTGGAAGCGGCCTGGGGGGAAGCGACGATCCTCCACGATAACCCATACATCATGCGCAATTTAATTATCTATTCACTCTATCATGACGTGTTTCCCGGCGTTGACTGCGCCAGTTACGGTCAGGCCTTTTTAGATCTGGCACGTCAGGTATTCCAATTCAAGATGCTGTGTGCCTTCCGCGCAGAGCAGAAGGCCCTGGCGCAGGAGGATATCGCGCCGCTTGTTAGCGCCCTGCGCGACTGGCACCTGAAGAATGCGGCAGGGGAAACACAAAATACCCCCGACTACAGCCTGTTGTATGGATTATCGCTTCTTTAGTGGCGCCTGCGCTGCCGTTTACGCGTAATACACCCGAACGGCACGAAACAAATAACAACATTAAAGGATACTCGTGAATGGGTAATATTGTACGTTTTCCGGTAAATACGTTGGTCTCTGATTATGGCGTCACCCATTTTATTGAGACGGGGTATGGTAAAGGGGTCTCGTGTCGAGCCGCTATCGCCTATGGCTTTTCTAAAGCGCTATCGTGTGAAATCTATCCCGATCTGCACAGCCAGGCGATACAGAATGAGAAGATTTCCGTCGCGCTCTCCGACAGTACGGATTTTATCCAGTCCGACATCGTTAACCAGACGCTGGAACAGAACCGCTGTTTAATTTTCCTTGATGCCCATTACCCCGGCGCGGATTTTGGTTATGAGGACTATAAAACTGACAAATGGGACAAGGAGACGAAACTCCCCTTGCTCAATGAATTGCTCGCGCTACAGGGTAAGTGCAACAACAGCGTAGTTATTATTGACGATTATCGTATATATCTTAAGGAACGAGAGGTCTATCAGGGGCCGATTGGCGACATCGCGGAGAATGATTTTGAGAGCCGCGAGCTTTTCATCAAGCTCTTAAACGGTTTCAGCGCTACGCACGAAATACACTTATTGCCGCATGACACGGGATACGTCATTTTGTGGCCGAAAGCCTGGGGTGAAAATGTGCTGGTGCCTTATATTTTTCCGGGCGATCCGACCGCGACGTTCAGCGTAACGCCAGGCGTGCCGGGCACCACGTCGATGTCGATTAACCGCCGACTGCACGATTCACGCTTTTCGACTCGCTGGCTGGTTGGCTATGGGCTGGATATTGGCGGAGGCAACGACAGTATCGGTATTTATCAATCGCTTTTCCCGTTAATTAAAGCGGTTACGCTTTATGATATGCCACAGGGTGATGCGCAGTTCCTGTATAATGTGCCGGATAATGCTTTTGATTTCGTCTATTCTGCACACTGTCTGGAGCATATGGTTGATCCAACCATCGCGATAAATAACTGGTTCCGCGTTTTAAAGCCAAACGGCCATATGATCCTCACCATTCCTGACGAAGATATGTATGAGCAAGGCGTTTGGCCTTCAACCTATAACTTCGATCACAAACATACGTTTACGTTAGCGAAAAAGAAGAGCTGGTCACCCGTGTCGATTAATGTTCTGGACCTGCTCAACACGTTAAATGGAACGTATGAAATTCAAAAGATTGAGCTGTTGAATCAGAGCTATTTAACAAATGTTCCGCGCATAGATCAGACCAGAACGCCGTTTGCGGAGAGTGGTATCGAAATTGTCATTAAAAAAATTGGCGACTAACACGTCGCGATAATTGTTTTATAAACGCCATGTGAAATGGCGTTTATCACCCTGCGCGCACGCTTTGGTATTGAATGGAGTCGAATTTCTTGGTGAAGTTGAATATATATATTCAGGATGAAGATGCCTGGCATCTTTTCCCGATTATAGATTATGCAAAAAACGTCAGTCAGAATGATTATTACCTTTTCTTTTTGAAAAAAAAGTATCCTGGGTTACATAATGACAAAAATGTCATGGTATATGATTTCCCGGCCGCCGTTACGGATGAGTGGTGTAATACTCTTTCTCAATTTGCCTGCAAAATCAATGCAGACGCCGTCACGATCCATGCGCCTGTCCACTGTGGTAAGTCGATCAACTTTCCGTTGCTTCAGGCTTTCAGGCAGAAGGCGCGCACGTTCCGGCTCGCCTTCTGCCTCTATGAAACGCGCATCGTTGACGCCGTTTTTCGACAAGAGCTTAATAAACTCCTCTATGAAGGGCTGGACGTGCGCGGCTTTTCGCAGCAGTTAAAGCGCAATGGTACGCATCATAGCGCAGAGTGGAGCCCAGTCTATAATTATCTGTTTAATGCTCTGGTAAACACAACCTATTACCTGTCTGATTTCCACCGGAATACGTATAAAAAGTTTTTTGCAGCGCCGCAGTTTCGTTACTGGAGTCAGCTGCTTAACAGCATTAACGCTGATGCAGCCGCAGGCGCACTCAGGTTGCTGGGCGTGGATAATGTTATTCTGGATTCATTGCGTGAAATGAACGAAAAGAAAAAAACATTATTTTTCGTTGATGATGGTGAAACGCATCTCCTGGGGCAGGAAGGAAAGGGCGCCTGTTTACAACAGGAAATTGATGCCGATAGCGTTGATTATATCGTTATCCTGAATAGTAAAGGACCGATTCCGCTAAACGTAAGTGGCGCGAATGTCATTGCGCTGCCTGATAATATCACTTTTGCATCTTTATTGTTGGCAGGCGTTGCGCCCCGCAACGTTTACGGATTCCCTGTCTTTGAGCTTTTTCTCGCGCCGGCAAAAAGCATCCAAAAAATATTTTTCCATGAGCACGAGAATTTTTCAGAAAATGCAACGCTGGGCCGCTATCTTGTCCTAAATGGTTTCGCTAAAAAAACCTTCCGTTATGTTAATGAAACGCAGAGAAAAATAGCTGGTAACTATTCTACAAAGCATATCTTTCTTTTGGCTGAGTCCATGGGGGATGTCCTGTTTGCTGCTGGAGCGCTCAACGCGCTTCGCGACAGGCTGGAAGGCCCATTTATCTGTATCGTGCCCAAAATTTATCACGATCTATTATCGCTCTGCCCCTGGGTGGATGAGCTCTGGGAACCTCAGTACTTTACTCAACAGCAGGCGGCAGACATTTATATTGCGCAGCAGCTGGGGCAATACCACTTACCAAGCCACGTAAAACATATTCTCGACAAAAAGCATCAGATTGATTCTTTTGTGGACGCCTTTGGGGGCGAGCCGGTCGACGATAGCAGGAAATCGATTGTCCTGTTGCTTGACGCGCTTGATAAGCGGCATGTCGACGCGTTTATGAACGACCACGGCTTAACGGGGGTGGATAAAATCGTTTTGGTTCACCCTAACGTAGGCGTGCCAAACCGAACCTGGCCACAGCAATACTGGGAAGCGCTTATCGCGCGTTTCGTCGACGACGGATGGTCCGTGGTGCTGATCGGCAGTAATACCAACTTTTACTCCCATAAAAAAGCGCTGGAGATTGAAAACGCTGCCGTGGTGAATGCCATCGATCGGTTTACGATACTGGAAACGGCCTATTTAATGACCCAGGCTACACTGCTTGTCGCCTGTGATTCCGGACCCGTGGCGTTAGCGGGGGCAACCGATATTGCTATTTGCGCCCTCTATTCGGTTGTGCCCGGAGAGTATCGTTTGCCCTGGCGTCACGGTGAGCAGGGCTGGAATTCACTGGCGGTGAATATCCCCTGTAGCTATTACCATTGCGCCAGCTCCTATCGTCTGGGCTCGAATGAGAAGTTTGATGAATGGTGCCCCAATAACAGGTCCTATGCCTGCATGAGTGGCTTCATGCCCGATGATTTTTATTCGCGTATCCAGCGTTTTATCGCGTCAGAGAGGTTCTTCGATCGGCGTGTCCAGAAGAAGAGGAGCCCGGCGGAATAACGGGCGAATCTGTTCAGGCGTGCGGCCCGATGCTTGTCGGGCCGTCTTGCCTGTGATTGATGCTTACGCAGACTCGGGAACGTCTATCTCGAAGAGCGTTTCATTCAGGCCATTGGTCGTGCCCCACAGCTGATGTGCAAAGGCGCGCCCCGGTCCGAGATAGCGCTGTCCGGTAAAATGTTGGGGTAAAAAGTAGTGGCTTGGCCAGTAGGTAATATTCGCGTATCCCAGTTCCCGGACGGTATCCGTCAGGAATTTCGGCCCCGTTACAATCCACGGCAAATCGTAAATGACGCTTTTTTTCTGCTCAAGCCGCATGATTAATTCAGCCATCAGTGCCGACCGTGGCTCTGATGCCACAAAGCAGTTCGCGATAAGGCCAGGACGGACGATCTCATTTTCCATGCTGGCGCAGACCTGGCTGTCAAAAAGCCAGTCCTCAAGGGGACGCAGGCATATCGAATCTGCATCTACCGCAAATCCGCCGTGATTAAAAAGAATTTCGTAACGCATAATATCTGCCGCCCCGCACATCCTGCCTGATTTAATCATCGCGTCGATATGCTTTTTATTAATCCATTTAGTCTGGCGTAGCGCGGCATTATTCCAGACTTTTACCGTCCATGAGGGATTGTTTTTTTTCCAGGTATCAATCATCTTTCGCGGCGTTTTGGTTTCGTCGCCGATCCAAACAACATGAATGATCTTAGGTATTCTCATAATGCTATTACCGAAAGCTCTTTGTAATAATGTTCAGTATGGTCAACGACACACCCCTCCGTGTCGGACATTCCCGGCGCGGGATGCCCTGCGACAGGGTACATACCGATCCATCGGTGCTGCTGCATTAACGGCAGCCATGTATTTTCAAGCGCATATTCATGGGGGCTGCCTCCCTTGAGCAAATATCCCGTCGCCGTGGCAAAGCAGGCACGCATGGTGTCACGATAATCGCGGTGAACGGCATAGGCACAGGCGGAGCCCGCGTCGACAGGCTTCACTATCCGGTCCGTGCTTTTAAGTGTGATGACCTTTCTGTAACGGGTGCTTAAAAGGGCGCAGTGCCAGTCAATCTTCTTCAGCGTTTGCAGGAACGCGTTGAGGCGCTCTTTTGCCTCAGCGGTGGTGTTGAAGATCATATTGTCTTCGAGAATAAGAACATTTCCCCACCCTTCTGAGATTGCCGTTTCAACCGCCGCCAGATGGGAGCGGGCGCGTCCAATTTGCCCGACAAGATGGCGGGTTGCCTCAACGCGGTGAATCAGATGGGGCGGAATACCGAGCGACCGAAGCTCTTTTTTGATCGTGTTTTTGCGATCGTGACGCTCTTTTAAGTTGATATAAATGACTTTGTCAAAAACTGACCAGTCGATATCCATGTGCAACGTTTCCTTAGAATCTAAACCAGTAAGAAAATGACAGCGTTTTTATACCTGCTGCCTTGTACTGAGCGATGAACATTCATCAGACGTTCTTGCGTAGCGGTTATCAGAACTATATTTGCTGATACAGCCAGTTTTCCGGTTCGCTGCTGTTCAGCAAATTTTGCAGAATATCGTGCTGCATGTTCATCAGGGTGCCGTTGTATTCATTGCGATGCTGGCAGTCTTCAACCTGTTTTTGAAGCGTCTGCCACAGGGCCGCGACGGGGGCCTGATGAGAGGAGGGCAGGCGGGCAATGAGGGTTTTCATGCCTACGCCACTGGCAGTGATGCCGAGCTGTTCAAGAAGGCGTCGACGTTGCTGGCTATTGTGTGAAATTTGCTGGTATAGCGCCATAATTTGCGCGTTGACGCTATCCAGCGATGCAGCATTGCGGGCGATGATATGATGACGCTGCTCCATGAGCATTTCGCCTAGCGTCTGGTAGTGTTTTCTGTCTTCGGTCATACCCTGAATCAGGGCTTTAACGCGCTGTGCGGCGTTAGTCATAGTTACCTCTGGTAATACTTCTGCATAGCCGTCGCCAGCGAATCAACGTCGATGCTGATTTTGCCGCTGCTGATGGCATCTTTCATTTCGGCGACGCGTGCCATGTCAACTTCCGGCAGTGCGCTAAGCTGGGTCTGCGCTTCGCCAAGGACCGGGTCGATAGCGGCGCTGCGAACCACAGCTGAACCTTCCTGTGCCACGGTAGGCGTTTGTTCTGCGCTGCTGGCCTTATTAATCGCGGTGGCCAGGTTGAATTGTGTTGTTGAAATTTTCATCGCTTTGCCCTCATTTTCTTCTTTCGTTGTGGTTGCGCATGAATCTTGCTCTGCGGAAGCCTGATTTCCTCTGCCATTGCAGGAAATAAGCGGCCTGCGAAAGCGAAAACTTAAACGCGGCGGAAAGATTTTTATAGGGTGGAATCGTTAACCGTTTGCACAACGCCTCTCTCCGTCACAACGGCGGTCACGACCTTTCCGCTGCTCTGGTTTTTGACCTTAATGGTCTCGCCTTTACGTCCTTTCTTCATGGCCTCGCCAACCGTGCGCGCTTCCACGCCATTTTGTACCGCCACCATCATCACGCGCTGGCCGCGCTCGACGAGCAACGGCATGTCTAACTGATGTTTTGTGATGGGCTGGCGATCGCGGATGCGGCGTTTCACCGTCATGCCGACAACATCATCTACCTGCGTCAGATACTCCCCGCGGGTGCTGTTGATGTTGATTTTTTTTGTCGTGACGTCTTCCTCGCTGAGCACCTGCTCTCGCTCAAGGGCGGTTTTAGCAATGATTACCGGCAGGTAGATATCCGGCTTCACCGTCACGGCGGTCTCCCACCCCTGACGATCGTTGCAGCTCACGTTGAGACGCAGGCGGTAGAAGTCAGGGTTTTCACCGCCGTAATGGGATACCGCGAGTTTCTGACTGCATGAGCGATATTGCGATGCTTCGGCGGGAATAAAGATGTTCATCTTTGCCTGATAGTCGGGCCAGCGTTTCCGCCGGGCCTCCTGACGAATCAGCGATGCCGTATGGCTCTGAGCGGCTGCATAGATTTGCTTACGGGCGCTGAGGGGCGCCGTATCGTTAGCCGAGGCAGTTGAAAGGTCAGTGATAAGCAGCGGCAGTGCAGCGAATAAGCGGAAATGCCGCTTCATACTTTGGGTGAGAAATTCTTTAAATCTTTTATAAATCATGGAATTGAAACCTTGGCACGATTATTGCTTTCATTGTTGTGCATCGTGCAGGTTTAGCATCAGAGGGAGTGAATTGTGAGTATAACTTTTGACAAAGCCCTGGGCGTTCATCCACAGGCTGTAGCGCTTCGACTTTCCCGAGCAGAGTTGCTATCAGCCAATCTGGCAAACGTCGATACCCCCAACTTCCAGGCTAAAGATATTGACTTTGCCGCAGAGATGCAACGGTCGCGGTCAAGTTTTTCCCTGCCGTCTTCGCCGCAGGAGATGTATCGCGTGCCGTATCAGCCCTCGTCAGACGGAAACACCGTGTCACTGAATGTCGAGCAGGCTGAATTTGCCAAAAACACGCAGGACTATCAGATGAGCCTGGCTTTTTTAAACATGAAATTCACGGGCCTGAAAAAGGCCATTGAAGGCAAGTAATCCAGAACAGGTAACGACGAAATATGTCTTTTTCGGATATCTATCGCGTTTCGGGGTCGGCGATGACGGCGCAAACGGTGCGTCTTAACACTATTGCCAGCAACCTCGCGAATGCGGAAACCGCCTCGGCTACGGAAGCCGACACCTATAAGGCAAGGCGCCCGGTCTTCGCAGCGGTTTATCAGAACGATGAATTAATGCGTAACAAGGCGCTAAGCGGAGCCCGCGTTCAGGTCATGGATGTCGTTGAAACCGGCAATGCGGTCCAGCGCTACGAGCCCAATAATCCCATGGCAAACACCGAAGGTTACGTCTACTACCCGGATGTCAACGTCGTGGAAGAGATGGCGGACATGATGTCTGCTTCGCGCGGATTCGAAACCAACGTTGAAGTTTTAAACAGCATCAAAAGTATGCAGCAAAGCCTGCTGCGGCTTGGAGAAGCGTAATCATGAATGTTGAAAGCACCTACAGCAGCAGCCAGGCCACCAGCTCCGCGCCAAATGTGGCCAGCAACAGCACCGTCTCAGGGATGTCGGGCATGTTTATGCAGCTGCTTGTGGCCCAGATTCAAAATCAGGATCCGCTCAACCCGACCGACGGAACGGAATACGTCAGCCAGCTTGCCCAGCTGACGCAGGTGCAGTCCATGGAGACGGTATCACAGCTGATGGCGAACAACGCCGTCTTGATGGATAACCTACAGACCCTGGCCACCGGCAATTTGGTGGGCCAGCACGTCATGGTGCAGACCAACACGATCGAGAGCGATGGTGAAACGGCGCTTAATGGACGCCTGACGCTGGAACATTCAGCCAACGTTGTGACGGTAATTGTGAAAGATGCTGCCGGCGTTGAGCAAAAAATCGAACTGGGCAAGCAGGAAGCCGGCCTCGTGGACTTCACTATCGATCCGCAGGAGCTTGGGTTGAGCGAAGGAAAATACACCCTGAGCGTGGTGACCGATACGGGGGAAGAAACCGTGCAGATCGAGGTGGGCGGCATCGTCAAAAATGTGCGTATCCCGCTTGACGGTAGCGCAACGGTGCTGAACGTCGGCGGTATGGGCGAGATTGCCTACAACAACATTAGCCAGTTTGGTAAGACTTCCACAGACGAAGCCTCAAAAGATAAAGCCTGAAGTGAATCAGGCCGTTAATTAAACAGGAACGATTATGAGTTTTAGTATTGCAACTTCTGGACTGAACGCGGTTACTGAGCAGCTTAATGCTATCTCAAATAATATTGCCAACTCCGGCACCGTAGGCTTTAAGTCGGGCCGCGCAGAGTTTTCCGCGCTGTATGCCGAAAGCCAGCCGCTGGGCGTTGGGGTAACAGCCGTCACGCAAAGCATTACCAAAGGAGGAAGCATCACTTCCACCGGTAGCGCGCTCGATCTCGCGATTAACGGTAATGGCTTTTTCATGGTCCAGGACAGCGCTGGAACGACCGCCTTCACCCGTGCCGGTTATTTTAATACCGACAGTAACGGAAACCTGGTGAACAACCAGGGAATGTATTTACAGGGGTATCCGGTTGATGCCAACGGCAAGCTACAGGTGGGCACGATCGGTAATCTGAATATCAGCAGCGGTTCGATTCCGGCAAAAGCGAGCGGCAGCATTGATTTTACGGCAAACATGGATGCACGCGCGGAGGTTCCGGCGACCACCCCGTTCGATCCGAAAAACAATACGACCTATAACAACTCTTATACCACTCAGGTCTATGATTCACTGGGCCGCGAACATACGTTGAACCAATATTTTGTCAAAACCGGCACCAATACCTGGGAAGTCCACTATTACATGGACGACGTGGCGGTAACCGACAGCAGCGGTGCTGCCGTCACGCAGGCCCTGACCTTCAACAGCCAGGGTGTGCTGACCTCTCCAACCAGCGCCGTTAAGCTGGATGCGGCTATCGCCGGCGCGGACGATATCAGCGTTTCGCTTAACTATTCTGGCTCGACTCAGTTTGGTTCCGATTTCTCCGTGAGCAAAAACAAAAGCGATGGCTATGCGTCGGGTGAGCGTACCGGGCAGGCGATCGACGAGGATGGCTGTGTCTATGCCACCTTCTCCAACGGCGAGCGCCTGCTTCAGGGGCAGCTTGTACTGGCCAACTTTACCAATCCGAACGGCCTTCAGTCGCAGGATGGTACCACCTGGGCTCAGACCGCCAGCTCCGGCGCGCCGCTGACCGGTGCACCGAGTACGGGACTGCTGGGCTCAATCGTCTCCGGGGCACTCGAATCCTCAAACGTCGACCTGACCTCTGAGCTGGTTGGGCTTATGACCGCGCAGCGCAATTACCAGGCGAACACGAAGGTCATCAGCACCAACGACACCATGATGAACTCGCTATTCCAGGCCGTGTAATTTATGGATCGCTTACTTTTTACCGCCGTGAGCGGGGCTTCGCGGAGCCTCAATCAGCAGCAGATCCACGCGAATAACCTGTCCAACGTGAATACGCAGGGATTTCGCAGCGATTTAGATAATGCGGTGGCGAAGCAGATTGCCGGGGAAGGGTACGCTTCCCGCTATCTGGCGCAGCCCACGCAGGGTGGCGTAGATATGTCACCCGGCGCGGTGCGTGAAACCGGGCGTGAGCTGGATATTGCCATCAAGGGCGATGGATTGATCGCGCTGCGGAGCGGCAACCGGGAAGTGTATACCCGCAATGGACAAATCAACGTGAACGCCGATGGCGAACTTTCCATCAACGGTCTGCCGCTGGAAGGCGACAATGGCCCGATTGTTCTACCGCCTTTCGCCTCACTGAGCATCAGCGAGGATGGCGTAATCAGCATCGTGCCGGAGGAGGCCGATATTGCGACGCCGTTAGACGTTGACCGCATCAAGCTGGTGAACATTCCCGCTGAGGCGCTGAGTAAAAACGACGCCGGTTTTCTTATCACCAACGCGACGGAAAATCCGCGCGATGAGGAGGTGACCGTTGCGGCCAGACACCTGGAGTCGTCCAACGTGTCGGCCATCAGCGAAATGGTCTCGAGCATTGCGCTAGGACGACAGTTTGAAGCGCAGATCAAAATGATGAAAGCGGCGGAAGATCTTGCTAACGCAGGTAACCGCCTGCTTCGCGTCTCTTAATGACTTCATGAAGGAATAAAGATGAATCCCGCTTTATGGATCAGTAAAACCGGGTTAGCGGCGCAGGACGCCAGAATGACCACCATCTCTAACAACCTGGCGAACGTGAACACCCCTGGCTTTAAACGCGAACGCGCCATGTTTGCCGATCTGTTTTACCAAAACCAGCGCACCCCGGGCGGCCAGCTGGACCAAAACAATATTGCCCCCACGGGCATCCAGTTCGGGACCGGCGTCAAAATCGTCGGCACTCAGAAAGAGTTTACCGTGGGAAGTATTCAGAACACGGGCCAGAAGCTGGACGTCGCGATCTCCGGTCAGGGCTTTTTCCAGGTAGAAACCGCCAATGGGGATATCGCCTACACGCGTGCGGGCAACCTGCAAAAAACGCCGGACGGCATTCTGACGAATGCTCAGGGGCTGCCGTTAATCCCGCAGATTGAAGTTCCTGAAAATGCCAGCGACATCCAGATTGCGAAGGACGGCACGATTACCGCAACGGTTGCGGGGGAAGATGAACCGGTCGAGCTCGGCCAGCTGACGCTGGTGAACTTTGTTAATCCAGCCGGACTGGAAGCGATTGGCGGCAACCTCTATCGCGAAACTGCCGCCAGCGGTGAGGCGGTTGAGGGGGTGCCGGGAGAGGATGCGCTCGGTCTACTGGAGCAGGGCTCGCTCGAAGGCTCAAACGTGCAGGTTGTAGAGGAAATGGTGGACATGATCACCGTCCAGCGTGCCTATGAAATGAACGCCAAAATGGTTTCTGCCGCAGACGACATGCTGAAGTTTGTCACCCAGTCCATGTAACGGCAGAGCAAGTAAAGTGAGAGAGATGAAAAAGCAGGTAGCAGTGGGTTTGCTGATGATGGCACTGTCGGGGTGTGAAAGCCCCGCGCTGCTGGTCCAGAAAGACGATGCGGCGTACGCGCCGCCGGAAGACTTTGCCATGCCTGATACCCGGGTACGCGGTGGAGGGGTATATAACAGCAACTATAACTGGTCGCTTATTCAGGACCGCCGCGCCTACCGCATCGGTGACATTCTGACCGTTAAGCTGGACGAGTCCACGCAGGCTAGCAAGCAGGCGCGTACCAATTACGGCAAGAAAAACGATGTCTCCCTCGGCATTCCGGAAGCGTTCGGCCATTCCGCCGATACGCTTTCCGGGACAGTAGACGGTGAGCGTAACTTTAACGGTAACGCGACGTCACAGCAGCAGAATAGCCTGCGGGGTGCCATCACCGTTGCGGTGTATAAGGTGCTGCCAAACGGGGTCCTCGCCGTGCGTGGCGAGAAGTGGTTAACCCTTAACCAGGGCGATGAGTATATCCGCGTTACCGGCCTGGTGCGCGCCGATGATATCGAACGTGATAACACCATTTCGTCGCAGCGTATTGCCAATGCGCGCATTTCCTACGCGGGACGCGGCGCGCTCAGCGATGCCAATGCGGCGGGCTGGCTGGTTCGCTTCTTTAATCATCCGCTGTTCCCAATTTGATGGAGGCCATGATGTTACAACGCATTTTGGTACTCCTCTGTCTTATCTGTGGCGCCGCCGTCGCGCAGCCTCTGCGCGACGTGGTGGATATTCAGGGCGTGCGCGGAAACCAGCTGATCGGGTACAGCCTCGTGGTAGGGCTCGACGGCACGGGTGATAAAAACCAGGTGAAGTTTACCAGTCAGTCGGTAACCAACATGCTGCGTCAGTTCGGCGTACAGCTACCGACAAAGATCGATCCTAAAGTCAAAAACGTCGCGGCGGTGGCGATCAGCGCGACGCTGCCGCCGGGATATTCGCCCGGGCAGACCATCGACGTTACCGTTTCCTCTATTGGTGATGCGAAAAGCCTGCGCGGCGGTACGCTGTTGTTAACCCAGTTGCGCGGTGCTGACGGCGAAGTCTATGCGCTGGCGCAGGGGAACGTCGTGGTCGGCGGGGTTAAAGCCGAGGGAAATAGCGGCTCCAGCGTCACGATTAATACCCCGACCGTGGGTCGCGTACCAAACGGGGGGTCCGTAGAGCGAGAGATCCCCACCGACTTCCATCAGGAACCGATGGTGATGCTCAACCTTAAGCGCCCGAGTTTTAAAACCGCCAATGCCGTTGCGGTCGCCCTGAACAATGCGTTCGGGCCCGGAACCGCGACGGCGCAAAGTGCCACCAATGTGGCGGTACGCGCGCCGATGGGCGCCGGAGAGCGAGTCGCGTTTATGTCTTCCCTCGAAGATGTACAGATTAATGCGGGCAAACAGCGTCCGCGCGTTGTGTTCAATGCCCGTACCGGTACGGTGGTGATCGGCGATGGGGTTATCGTGCGTGCGGCGGCTGTGGCTCACGGCAACCTGACCGTAACCATTCGGGAATCGACGAATGTCAGTCAGCCAAATGCGTTCGGCCAGGGGCAGACGGTTGCGTCACCGCAAAGCGACGTGAGCGTGAATCGTGGCCACGGCCAGATGGTTACCGTTCCCGCCGGGACGAGCTTACGCAGCATCGTTAATACCCTCAACAGTCTGGGCGCAGCGCCGGACGATACGATGGCCATTCTCCAGGCGCTTCATGAAGCAGGTGCCCTGGAAGCAGAACTGGTGGTGATGTGATGTTAAGCGCAATCAACCGACAGCAGACTATTTTGCCCGGTGATTTTACCGGGCAGATGAAACCTCAAAACCTTGAACAGGCTGCCGAGCAATTCGAAGCCATTATGCTGCGTTCGATGCTCTCGCAGATGCGTAAGGCCTCGGACGTGCTGGGCGAAGATAATCCCTTCACCAGCAAACAGCAGCGGATGATGCGGGATTTTCATGACGACAGGCTTGCGGCAGAGCTGGCGTCAATGCGCAGTACCGGCATGACGCAAATGATCGTTAACCAGCTCTCGCCGCAGACGGTTTCCCCGCTTAAGAATGCGGTCGACATGGCCGCTTTACAGGAGCAAACGCCAGCATTTAATACGCCCGTCACACTACCGACGCAGCGGGCAGGAGTAAGCCATGAGCATGATTAATATTGCCTTCAGCGGGTTGCAGGCTGCCCAGTTGGGCATGACCGTGACATCTAACAATACCGCCAACTATCTTACGCCCGGCTACAGTCGACAAGGGATTATGCAGAGCGCCATAGGCCCGATGGGACAGACGGGGCTTTCGGCGGGAAGCGGCGTCCAGGTGGACAGTATTCGTCGTATCTCCAACCAGTATCTGGTGAATCAGGTCTGGCAAACCAACAGTAAGGCCAATTTCTACAGCACGGGTAATCAGTACATTAGCGCGCTGGAGCAGGTATTGGGTACGGATTCGACCAGCCTGGGCAATGGCCTGGACGATCTCGTTAGCGCCCTGAGCGCCTTGACGCAGGAGCCGGAGTCGCAGGCGTTACGCCAGCAGCTGTTGAACCAGGCGAACAGCCTCGCGACCCGCTTCAACAGCGTGAATGACTTCATTAACAGCCAGAAAAGCTCCATCAATACCCAGCGCGATGCGGTCGTGCAGGAGATAAACACGCTCAGTAGCAGCATTGCGGATTATAACCAGAAAATCATTGAGATGGATTCTACTGGTGGTAACAGCAGCGTGCTGCGTGACCAGCGAGACGAACTGGTTAAGCAGCTCAGTTCCATGACGGACGTTAAGGTCACTGAAGATAGCGGCGGCTACACGGTTTCGTTGAGCAACGGTCAGCCGCTGGTAAGCGGGAAGACCGCCGGGCAGCTGAGCGCGGGGACTGACAGTCAGGGTAATCATACGCTGACCCTGAAGTTTTCAAGCAGCGAGTTTTCCCTTGACCCGTCCACGGGCGGTCAGTTGGGTGCGCTTTATGAATACGAAGTCGGCACCCTGAAGCAGATGAACGATGCGGTGCTGGGGATGGCGGAGTCGCTGGCGGATCTGTTCAACAATCAGCTGGCTCAGGGTTACGATCTCAACGGCGATCCGGGTAAGCCCCTGTTTACCTTCGACCCGACCAATCCGGCGGGCATTCTGCAAGTCAACGATCTGGAGCCGGAAGAGCTGGCGCTTTCGGGCAAAGCGGATGAGCCGGGTAACGGCGATAACCTTAATGAACTCATCAAGCTGAAAAACCAAAAAACCACTATTCCGGGCCTGGGCAATATGAGCCTGAGCGAGGGAGCGGCGGCGATTATTTCGAGCATCGGTATCGCCAGTAAGCAGAACCAGACGGAAATGGAGGCGGCGGTTGCGGTCAATACCGAGGCGCAAACTCAGCGTGACAACGTCAGTGCGGTAAACCTCGATGAAGAAGCTATCAACCTTCAGATATATATGCAGGCCTATACCTCCAACATGAAAGTTATCTCCGCTGGAAATGAAATTTTCAACGATCTGTTGAGCATTTTTTAACGCAATCAGGAGCACTAACCTATGCGTATAAGCAGTCTTTACCACTCTAACGCCATGCTGGCTCAGCTGGGAACAACGGGGGTTAAAGTGGGTAAGCTGATGGAACAGCTGGCCACGCAAAAACGCGTCAATGTTCCCTCTGACGATCCGGTTGCTGCCAGCCGTCTGGTACAGCTGAACCGGGAGCAGTCCGCCATTAAACAGTATCAGAGCAACATCGCGAGCCTGAGCGGCGCACTCTCCGTGCAGGAGTCACACATTACGGCGCTCAGTAACGAAGTGCTGGCGATTGGCGACAGGCTTAAGCTGGCTAACAACAGTACACTCAGCCAGAAAGACATCGCCGGGTATGGCATCGAGCTGGAGTCCATGCTCGATTCGCTGGTGGCCACGTTAAACAGCAAAAATGAGAGTGGAAGCTATCTCTTTTCCGGAACGAAGACCGATCAGCAAGCTGTGACCTGGGACGAAACGCTGGGCGAGTATGTGTATGGAGGAAACGACGGCACGCGGGAAACGCAGGTTGCTAACGGCGTAAGCATCACTGAAAACACGAACGTTGCTGGTGCATTCTCCAGCAGCGGTAACGACCTTGAGATGCTTAACAATCTGAAAGCGCTGAGTCAAAAGATGCAGGATCCTAACGCCAGTTATGCCGACTACCAGGACGAGGTGACAGCCATGATAGACATGGTGCAGTCGACCAGCGATAACCTTGGATCGCTGTTGACCGATCTTGGGGGCCGCCAGAACCGCCTGACGTTAATTGACGACGCGCATACCGACGTCAGCCTCTCCAATGAGCTGGTACAGAATGAGTTGGGCAGCGCAGATCCTGCGACGGCCACCATTAACTTGCAGCTGTATACCATATCAATGCAGATCTCCAGTCAGGCTTATAGCAAGGTGAGCCAGCTTAACCTCTTCAGTTTGTTGTAAATTATTATGCAGGTAAGTTTAAAAAACGCCTCCATTACGACCTCCTCCCCGGCGACGGCCGGGCGAGGTAATATTGATGCACCGCAGACGGTTAGCCGCGTTCTGCCCGCTGCCGTGGCGCCGTCCCGAAGCACATTTCCTGAATCTGCGCTGCTCTCGCGTCGGCCTATGCGCTATAACGTACAGCTTAACCAGCAGATCACTTCCGTTCAGCAGGCCGATAGCTATCTGGCCCAGACCGAGGCGCAGCTGCTTAAGCTTCGCCAGTCGGTCGCCCGTGGCGGTGATAGTGGCGCGCAGGCTGCGGCGCTGCAAAAACATCTTTCGCGGCGAACGCAGCTCTCTGGCGGAACGGTCGATCGCCAGCTACGGGCTTCGCTTGAGCAAAAAAGTACGGTGGAATTCACGCTGCCGGGGAGCGAAAAACTCCTGAGCGATCCGGCTGGCGAAACGCTTGTCTTTTCGCTCGGGGGGCGCCAAAGGGAGATGGTTGCAATAGCGCTGCCGGAAGAGGCGACGCCGCGTCAGACGCTGACGAAACTGAACGTCGGGCTGGGGCGTCTGGGGATCCACGCCTCTCAAACGCAAGGTGGGCAACTGTTATTTAGCGTGGATGAAAGCCGCTGGGAGCGGGTGAGTCAGCAGCTTAGCGTTCGCGGCGAAAATCACCACTATCCGGCGGATGCCTTCACGCTGCTGGCGCCCCAGGCGGAAAGCGCAAGCAGTGACGAACTTCTTGATATTGCTGCGCGACGCGAGCGAGAAGGGCAAATGAAGCTCCAGCACAGCCTGGATCACGTCACGACCCAGCGCAGCAAGCTGCGGCACCATCAGGAGCGCGTCAGCTCGCGAATCGGTGAAATGGCGACGGCGTACGATACCCGACAGGCGCTTGAGGCATCGCGTCATCTGGGAGAGGTGCTGGCCCGCAACAGCTATGGCGTGCTGTCGCAGGCTTTGGGCGCACAGGCTAACGTGCATTTGGCAACGGTAAAAAATTTGCTGGGACAACGGTAAGCGGGGGCCCGCTTACCGGGGGAGCGGATGAAGGAATATCGCTCCGTTTTGTCCCACCACGATGGGGCGCTCTTTGGCTGATACCGACTCCATCCAGTAGTAACCTGAATTCATTAACTGATCGGCAAGGCCATCAATCATCAGCTTGCTCTGGCGTGCGCCATAGAAGATGGGCGTCATTGTGAAGTAGATTCGGCCATGAATCTCCTTCGTCGGCGTCAGCTTACCTTTCATCATGATACGGTTATCGTCCGGGCTGGTGATGCTCATCAGCAGCACATTACGGGTCGTCTGCAAATTCACGTTGTAGACCTCCTTACTCTGAGACATCAAATCATACATGCCCAGGTCAAAGTTAGCCGACACGTCACGGTTCCCGGCGGGCGAATTGGGCATAAGCAGCTTGAATGCCAACACGATCAGCACCAACAGAGACGTTATTGAGATAATCAGATAGTTAATTCGTTTTGCATGTTGCCATTTCATTCAACTTTCTCCTGGTTTCGCGCAGGATCAGATCGTTCAGCCTTACGGGATCGACACGCCAGTGGTAAATGACCATCGCCAGCTGTTTTTGATCGCACCCGTTCGTGAGCACGAAGCTGTAATTTAGCGTGGGGGTGTTGCCGTAAAAAAAGACCTCCATCGTGGCTGATTTCATTTTTATCTGCTGATTGAGGGTATACAGCGAATCCTTGAGCTTGTTGTAGAGGTTGGCCGCCATATAGGCTGGCTCAACCCTGGACTCCACGGAATAGATCCGAATGTTGCTATAGATGCCCTGGTGAAGTTCACGTGCATTCAGACGCTCGCCAAAGCTGCCAGCAAAATACCCGCTAACCAAAAGCGTGATACAGGCTGTGAACAGAATGACCAGCATAAATGAGAACAGACGGCGATGACCCTTTTTAGGTTCAATGACCCGCAGCAGCGTCTCATTCGGTACCTTATCCTCATTGGCTTCCTGCGCCACAGGGAGCAGAGCACGCTGCCCGGCCGCACTTTCCTCCTGCCCGTCGAGGAGCTCTTCCGGTTGGCTTACCTCCTCTTCATCTTTCTCAACCGTGCAACAATATTCTGCTTCAAGCAGGTAGCCTCGCCGTGGGATGGTTTTGATGATGCGTTGATTTTTACCATCATCTTCCAGCGCGGTGCGCAGCGCGTGAATGGCATTCGGCAAACTGTTATTACCGATCACGCGCCTTTCCCATACGAGCGTGGTCAGCTCCTCACGAGTAAATATTTTCCCCGCGTTCTGCGACAGTATATCCAGTAGCTTGAGTTGATATTCACCCAGGCGTTTACGTTCTCCGCTAGCTAAATGGAGAATCGAGCCTGAAGCAACATCAATCAGCCAGTTGTTTACGGAACAATAGCGTTTATTCATGTATGCGTAATGGATTCCACCATTCCAGGAATAAGAGTAACAAATCGGCAAATAGCCGGTCGCAATCCGTTATGAACAGATTGTTCTATCAACTCCATTTAGGATTCTTAATGAATGCCGCGTACCTGCGGTGAACCACGTCAGAGGATGTTATGCGCTTCCATATGATCTGTAAAAATTATGCTAACAGAAGATTTTCTCTTCCAATATACAGGGCACAAGGAAGGAATAATTTTTTCCGCGCCTATTTTTACGTGATCCAACTGCTTCACGCAACTCAAATTTAGGAAAAGTCTACCTGGTTATTAGGATTAGTAACCACAACGTTAACAGAAATTATTAAATATTCCTAATGTTAATAATATGGTTATAGAGTGAATACATGGTATTAATATTGTGGTGTGTTTGTTCTGGCTCAAAGTTGAATAATTATTGTTTAAAAAATAAAACTCAGCGTTTAATTTTAGGCGCGGTTGTGTCGCTTTATTTGCGCCTTCTTATAATTTCGCTAAAGAATAATGCGAAAAAGAACTATATAA
>NZ_JADBQL010000044.1:1857-5056 GCF_014895905.1 Enterobacter cloacae complex sp. P15RS
TTTGCTCTTTAAAAATCTGGATCAAGCTGAAAATTGAAACGACACACAGCTCATGTGTGTTCGAGTCTCTCAAATTTTCGCAATCAGAAGTGAAACATCTTCGGGTTGTGAGGTTAAGCGACTAAGCGTACACGGTGGATGCCCTGGCAGTCAGAGGCGATGAAGGACGTGCTAATCTGCGAAAAGCGACGGCGAGGTGATATGAACCCTTGACCCGTCGATGTCCGAATGGGGAAACCCAGTGCAATCCGTTGCACTATCGTTAACTGAATACATAGGTTAACGAGGCGAACCGGGGGAACTGAAACATCTAAGTACCCCGAGGAAAAGAAATCAACCGAGATTCCCCCAGTAGCGGCGAGCGAACGGGGAGCAGCCCGGAGTCTGAATCAGCTTGTGTGTTAGTGGAACGGTCTGGAAAGTCCGACGGTACAGGGTGATAGTCCCGTACACGAAAACACACTTGTTGTGAACTCGAAGAGTAGGGCGGGACACGTGGTATCCTGTCTGAATATGGGGGGACCATCCTCCAAGGCTAAATACTCCTGACTGACCGATAGTGAACCAGTACCGTGAGGGAAAGGCGAAAAGAACCCCGGCGAGGGGAGTGAAAAAGAACCTGAAACCGTGTACGTACAAGCAGTGGGAGCCTCTTTATGGGGTGACTGCGTACCTTTTGTATAATGGGTCAGCGACTTATATTCTGTAGCAAGGTTAACCGTATAGGGGAGCCGAAGGGAAACCGAGTCTTAACTGGGCGTTAAGTTGCAGGGTATAGACCCGAAACCCGGTGATCTAGCCATGGGCAGGTTGAAGGTTGGGTAACACTAACTGGAGGACCGAACCGACTAATGTTGAAAAATTAGCGGATGACCTGTGGCTGGGGGTGAAAGGCCAATCAAACCGGGAGATAGCTGGTTCTCCCCGAAAGCTATTTAGGTAGCGCCTCGTGAACTCATCTTCGGGGGTAGAGCACTGTTTCGGCTAGGGGGCCATCCCGGCTTACCAACCCGATGCAAACTACGAATACCGAAGAATGTTATCACGGGAGACACACGGCGGGTGCTAACGTCCGTCGTGAAGAGGGAAACAACCCAGACCGCCAGCTAAGGTCCCAAAGTCATGGTTAAGTGGGAAACGATGTGGGAAGGCACAGACAGCCAGGATGTTGGCTTAGAAGCAGCCATCATTTAAAGAAAGCGTAATAGCTCACTGGTCGAGTCGGCCTGCGCGGAAGATGTAACGGGGCTAAACCATGCACCGAAGCTGCGGCAGCGACACTATGTGTTGTTGGGTAGGGGAGCGTTCTGTAAGCCGTTGAAGGTGGCCTGTGAGGGTTGCTGGAGGTATCAGAAGTGCGAATGCTGACATAAGTAACGATAAAGCGGGTGAAAAGCCCGCTCGCCGGAAGACCAAGGGTTCCTGTCCAACGTTAATCGGGGCAGGGTGAGTCGACCCCTAAGGCGAGGCCGAAAGGCGTAGTCGATGGGAAACAGGTTAATATTCCTGTACTTGGTGTTACTGCGAAGGGGGGACGGAGAAGGCTATGTCAGCCGGGCGACGGTTGTCCCGGTTTAAGCATGTAGGCGGAGGTTCCAGGTAAATCCGGTACCTTTTAACGCTGAGGTGTGATGACGAGGCACTACGGTGCTGAAGTGATAAATGCCCTGCTTCCAGGAAAAGCCTCTAAGCATCAGGTAACACGAAATCGTACCCCAAACCGACACAGGTGGTCAGGTAGAGAATACCAAGGCGCTTGAGAGAACTCGGGTGAAGGAACTAGGCAAAATGGTGCCGTAACTTCGGGAGAAGGCACGCTGATATGTAGGTGAAGCCCCTGCGGGCGGAGCTGAAATCAGTCGAAGATACCAGCTGGCTGCAACTGTTTATTAAAAACACAGCACTGTGCAAACACGAAAGTGGACGTATACGGTGTGACGCCTGCCCGGTGCCGGAAGGTTAATTGATGGGGTTAGCGGCAACGCGAAGCTCTTGATCGAAGCCCCGGTAAACGGCGGCCGTAACTATAACGGTCCTAAGGTAGCGAAATTCCTTGTCGGGTAAGTTCCGACCTGCACGAATGGCGTAATGATGGCCAGGCTGTCTCCACCCGAGACTCAGTGAAATTGAACTCGCTGTGAAGATGCAGTGTACCCGCGGCAAGACGGAAAGACCCCGTGAACCTTTACTATAGCTTGACACTGAACACTGGTCCTTGATGTGTAGGATAGGTGGGAGGCTTTGAAGCGTGGACGCCAGTCTGCGTGGAGCCGCCCTTGAAATACCACCCTTTAATGGCTGGTGTTCTAACGTAGACCCGTAATCCGGGTTGCGGACAGTGTCTGGTGGGTAGTTTGACTGGGGCGGTCTCCTCCCAAAGAGTAACGGAGGAGCACGAAGGTTGGCTAATCCTGGTCGGACATCAGGAGGTTAGTGCAATGGCATAAGCCAGCTTGACTGCGAGCGTGACGGCGCGAGCAGGTGCGAAAGCAGGTCATAGTGATCCGGTGGTTCTGAATGGAAGGGCCATCGCTCAACGGATAAAAGGTACTCCGGGGATAACAGGCTGATACCGCCCAAGAGTTCATATCGACGGCGGTGTTTGGCACCTCGATGTCGGCTCATCACATCCTGGGGCTGAAGTAGGTCCCAAGGGTATGGCTGTTCGCCATTTAAAGTGGTACGCGAGCTGGGTTTAGAACGTCGTGAGACAGTTCGGTCCCTATCTGCCGTGGGCGCTGGAGAATTGAGGGGGGCTGCTCCTAGTACGAGAGGACCGGAGTGGACGCATCACTGGTGTTCGGGTTGTCATGCCAATGGCACTGCCCGGTAGCTAAATGCGGAAGAGATAAGTGCTGAAAGCATCTAAGCACGAAACTTGCCCCGAGATGAGTTCTCCCTGAGACTTTAAGTCTCCTGAAGGAACGTTGAAGACGACGACGTTGATAGGTCGGGTGTGTAAGCGCAGCGATGCGTTGAGCTAACCGATACTAATGAACCGTGAGGCTTAACCTTACAACGCCGAAGATGTTTTGGCGAAGAGACAGATTTTCAGCCTGATACAGATAACAGAATTTGCCTGGCGGCTTTAGCGCGGTGGTCCCACCTGACCCCATGCCGAACTCAGAAGTGAAACGCCGTAGCGCCGATGGTAGTGTGGGGTCTCCCCATGTGAGAGTAGGGAACTGCCAGGCATCAA
>NZ_JADBQL010000045.1:0-29022 GCF_014895905.1 Enterobacter cloacae complex sp. P15RS
CTGTCGCGAGGTGGCGTATACTACGCTTTCCTCTTTCAGAGTCAACCCGTTATTTCAGGATTTTTTCTCTTCAACCGACCGGGTTGTCCGTGAAGTGATTCACATCCGCCGTGTCGATGGAGGCGCATTATAGGGAGTTCTCCGCAGGCCGCAACCGCTAAATGACAGAAAAATGACTGACTGCTGCATTCCCCAGCAAAAACCCGCCTTATACCCTTTTACACACAGAGTTATCCACAGCGCTTCGAAAAAGTGAAAATATGCGAGCGTTGCGCAAACGTTTTCGTTAAAATGCTCGCGCTTAACAAGGAGGCCTCGTCAGGTGTGTTAGATGAGTTTTTCGCTGGAAAATTCATCTAACGCTCTCTGTAATCGTGAAATCCAGGGGATTTACCATGCAACAACGTCGTCCAGTCCGCCGCGCTCTGCTCAGTGTTTCTGATAAAGCCGGCATCGTCGAATTCGCTCAGGCACTTTCCGCACGCGGTGTGGAGCTGCTTTCTACAGGCGGTACCGCTCGCCTGTTAGCAGATAAAGGTCTGCCGGTAACCGAAGTGTCCGACTACACCGGTTTCCCGGAAATGATGGATGGACGCGTCAAAACCCTGCATCCGAAAGTGCACGGCGGCATTCTGGGCCGTCGCGGTCAGGACGACGGCATTATGGAACAGCATGATATCGCGCCTATCGATATGGTTGTTGTTAACCTCTACCCGTTTGCCCAGACCGTCGCCCGCGAAGGCTGCTCTCTGGAAGATGCGGTTGAGAATATTGATATCGGCGGCCCAACCATGGTGCGCTCCGCGGCGAAGAACCATAAAGATGTGGCCATCGTGGTGAAGAGCAGCGACTACAGCGCCATTATTAATGAGATGGATGCTAACGACGGCTCCCTCACTCTCGAAACCCGCTTCGACCTTGCGATTAAGGCGTTCGAACACACCGCCGCGTACGACAGCATGATCGCCAACTACTTCGGTAGCCTGGTGCCTGCCTACCACGGCGAAAGCAAAGATCCCTCTGGCCGCTTCCCGCGCACCCTGAACCTGAACTTCATTAAGAAGCAGGATATGCGTTACGGTGAGAACAGCCATCAGCAGGCTGCCTTCTATATAGAAGAAGAGGTAAAAGAAGCCTCCGTTGCGACCGCCCAGCAGGTTCAGGGCAAAGCCCTTTCCTATAACAACATTGCCGACACCGACGCCGCGCTGGAATGCGTGAAAGAGTTCAGCGAGCCGGCCTGCGTTATCGTCAAGCACGCCAACCCGTGCGGCGTTGCGGTAAGCTCCTCTATTCTGGATGCCTACGATCGCGCCTACAAAACCGACCCGACCTCCGCGTTCGGCGGCATTATCGCCTTCAACCGCGAGCTGGATGCCGAAACCGCTCAGGCCATCATCTCCCGCCAGTTTGTCGAAGTGATCATCGCGCCGTCCGCATCAGAAGAAGCGTTGAAAATCACTGCGGCAAAACAGAACGTGCGCGTGCTGGTTTGCGGTCAGTGGGCGGAACGCGTGCCGGGCCTGGACTTCAAGCGCGTGAATGGTGGTCTGCTGGTTCAGGATCGCGATTTGGGTATGGTTAAAGAAGCCGACCTGCGCGTGGTGACCAAACGTCAGCCAACCGAACAGGAGCTGCGCGACGCGCTGTTCTGCTGGAAAGTGGCGAAGTTCGTGAAGTCTAACGCCATTGTTTACGCCAAAGAGAACATGACCATCGGAATAGGCGCAGGCCAGATGAGCCGCGTTTACTCTGCGAAAATTGCCGGTATCAAAGCAGGCGACGAAGGCCTGGAAGTGAAAGGCTCCGCCATGGCCTCTGACGCCTTCTTCCCGTTCCGTGACGGTATCGACGCTGCGGCTGCGGTGGGCATCACCTGTGTGATCCAGCCTGGCGGCTCTATCCGCGACGACGAGGTGATTGCCGCTGCCGACGAACACGGCATCGCAATGATCTTTACCGACATGCGCCACTTCCGCCATTAATTCCCGGAGCAGAAAATGAAAGTATTAGTGATTGGTAATGGCGGGCGCGAGCACGCGCTGGCGTGGAAAGCGGCGCAGTCCCCGCAGGTGGAAACCGTCTTTGTGGCACCGGGTAACGCCGGTACGGCGCTGGAACCCGCGCTGCAAAACGTCGCCATCGGCGTGACCGATATCCCGGCGCTGCTGAGCTTTGCCCAGACCGAGAAGATCGATCTGACCATCGTTGGCCCGGAAGCGCCGCTGGTGATTGGCGTCGTAGACGCTTTCCGCGCCGCTGGCCTGAAAATCTTCGGCCCAACGGAAGGCGCTGCGCAGCTGGAAGGCTCAAAAGCCTTCACCAAAGATTTCCTCGCGCGTCATAACATTCCGACGGCGGAGTATCAGAACTTCACCGACGTCGAGCCCGCGCTGGCTTACCTGCGTGAAAAAGGCGCGCCGATTGTCATCAAAGCCGACGGTCTGGCCGCCGGGAAAGGCGTTATCGTGGCGATGACGCTCGAAGAAGCCGAAGCGGCAGTCCAGGATATGCTGGCAGGCAACGCCTTTGGCGATGCGGGCCACCGCATCGTGATCGAAGAATTCCTCGACGGCGAAGAGGCGAGCTTTATCGTGATGGTCGACGGCGAGCACGTTCTGCCGATGGCCACCAGCCAGGATCACAAGCGCGTGGGCAATGGCGATACCGGCCCCAACACCGGCGGAATGGGCGCTTACTCCCCTGCTCCCGTTGTTACCGATGAGGTGCATCAGCGCACCATGGACCGCATCATCTGGCCTACCGTGAAGGGCATGGCGGCGGAAGGTAACACCTATACCGGCTTCCTCTACGCAGGCCTGATGATTGACAAGCAGGGCAACCCGAAGGTGATCGAATTCAACTGCCGCTTTGGCGATCCGGAAACCCAGCCGATCATGCTGCGCATGAAATCCGACCTGGTGGATCTGTGCCTGGCGGCCTGCGAAGGCAAGCTGGACGAGAAAACCTCAGAGTGGGACGAGCGTGCGTCTCTGGGCGTGGTGATTGCTGCGGGTGGCTATCCGGGGAACTACAGCACCGGAGATGAGATCCACGGCCTGCCGCTGGAAGAGATTGACGGCGCGAAGGTGTTCCACGCCGGGACAAAGCTGGCTGACGACGACCGCGTGCTCACCAACGGCGGCCGCGTGCTGTGTGCGACCGCACTGGGCCAGACCGTGGCAGAAGCGCAGAAACGCGCCTATGCGCTGATGGCGGATATTCACTGGAACGGCAGCTTCAGCCGTCAGGATATCGGTTATCGTGCCATTGCGCGGGAGCAGGGGGAGTAATTTCCCCCTCACCCTCATCCTCTCCCCAAAGGGGCGAGGGGATCGTTCGTAGGCCGGATAAGCGTTAGCGCCATCCG
Organism: Enterobacter cloacae complex sp. P15RS; assembly: GCF_014895905.1. NCBI lineage: Bacteria > Pseudomonadati > Pseudomonadota > Gammaproteobacteria > Enterobacterales > Enterobacteriaceae > Enterobacter > Enterobacter cloacae complex sp. P15RS. The sequence goes on from NZ_JADBQL010000045.1 coordinate 3,371, forward strand.
GCTTAATCCTCAGAACTCAAAAACTCTTTTCCGTCGGCTGCCAGGTGCAGAAGTCTTCGTTCGCCACCAGCAGCAGCTGAGAGCCTTCCGGCGCCTCAAGCCACGCCACGCTCACTTCCATAGACGAATGCCGCTGACGGCGCTGAATGTGTTCGGTTGCCCAGGATTCAAGCTCAGGCTTCACCGTCTGCCCTTCGCAGGTGGTCACCGTGCCATCGGCATGCCAGCGCCCCTGGCGCAGCACCACGCGGCCCTGTCGCAGCGCGTCGCTGGTCTGACGGAGCTGTTCGGCGCGGTAGCGGTAAAGGGCGACCTGATCGCTGGAAAGCTGCTGTTTCAACCCGCTGACTTCATGCTGCATAAAGCTCAGCTCGCCGTGGTCGTCGAAACGCACCTTCACGTGTTCGGGGGTCTTGCTGTAGATGTTCAGTTCAATCAGCGACAGCGCATCGCCCTGCCAGCGGTACTCTGCGGTCGAGGTGTTGCCGTTATGCCACGGGCTGAACGCGGTAAGCATATGGACTTCATCGCTGGAATCTTTGCGCCAGATCCTGACCGCGCCCTGGTTGTCAGCGTAGCCGCTGGCGGTAAACGGGGGGAGTGAGGAATCATGGCTACAGGCAGACAGCAACAGTACGCCTGCCAGCGCGAGCGTTCCACGCCAGAATGACAAAAGGGGCGTTGCCGCCCCTTCGTTAAAACTGTTCACTGCCACGCGTCTTACTTAACTGCGTCTTTCAGTGCTTTACCAGAAACAAATGCCGGCACGTTAGCTGCGGCGATTTTGATTTCTTTACCGGTCTGCGGGTTGCGGCCAGTACGCTCAGCGCGGTGGTTCACTTTGAAGGTACCGAAACCAACCAGTTGTACAGCATCGCCTTCTTTCAGAGACTCAGTAATAGCAGCCAGGGTAGATTCCAGAGCAGCTTTAGCCTGCACTTTAGACAGATCAGCCTTGTCCGCAATTACATCAATCAGTTGAGTCTTGTTCATAAGTTATCCTTTCAATGTGTTTATCGCTTGCTAAGCATCGAGTGCGACGAAAATGCCAAAAAAGCACTCTCCTGCATACACGCACCGATAGCCACTTTTTTTCGCCCCCCAAATGTAGACCAGACGGGGGGCGAAAGGGAAGAGTCGAGGAGTGACAAAACAGGCGTTAAATCACGTTTTGTTGTCTCATTGGTTAAAAATTATACCAATATTGCTCTCACCGGCCTCACGCAGGTCCGCGCGCAGCCCTTTGATCAGCTCAATATCACGCTCTTCACACTCTGCCAGCAGGCGGAAAATCTCCCACTGAATGTCCCATTCCTGTTCAACCGCCGGGTTAGCACGCAGCTCTTCGTCGGTCATTTCGCGGCCTTCCTGCGTCATTTCCAGCATCGCGACGGTCGTGATGGACGCCTTACTGACTTCAATGGCGTGCTCCAGCGTTTCACCACTCAGACGGGAGTGGATCAGCTCGCTCAACGCCACGCAGGCATCGATAGCCGGATAAACGCCGTACAGGTCGTAATCGTCCGCCGCCGGGATCGCCTCTTCCAGCTTTTCCAGCTGTGAATCGAAGTTCACCTTTGCATCTTTCACCGTCAGCGTCTCCCAGATCAAATCCAGGATACGTCGATAAATCTGGCCTTCGCCAAACTCCGTTTGCTTACAGAACGCGGCATAGTTGGGATACATGCGCTCGCACAGGCAAGCCATAAACGTCACGTGCTGCCAGCTTTCCAGCTTCTCAAGGCGCAGATGAATCGGGTTTTGTAACATGATGATGTCTCGAATCGAAAATTAGCCGCAGTTTACCTGAATCACGGCTGAATTTCCTGCCAACGAATGAATGCCGGACGTGAAGAGGCAACGGCGTCAGCCCAGCGGGTTGGCTCCGGTAATCGATAGCCCTTCATGCAGCGCTGCACCCACGCCAGCGCGCTGTCCATGCTCACCCTATGCCCGGTGGCGATAAACAGCGGATTACAGCGCGCTTTACTGCGCCAGACCCACGCCAGCTGCTCGCCTTTATGGATAAGCGGCGCCAGCGCGCCCGGTTCGGCAGAGAGCGGCTCAAACGCGCCGCACAGGCGTTTTTTCGCCACGCCGATGGTTGGCACGTCCACCAGCAGACCAAAGTGGCTGGCGACGCCTAAGCGGCGCGGATGGGAGATACCGTGCCCATCAACAAACAGCAGGTCAGGTTTTTGCGAGAGTTGCTCCCACGCGGCCAGCAGCGCGGGATATTCGCGGAAGGAGAGAAAGCCGGGAATATAGGGCATGGTGGTGGCGATACGCGCCACCTTGTACTCCACCAGCTCCAGCGACGGGTATTTCAGCACCACCATCGCCGCCCGCGTCACTTCACCGCCCTGCTCAAACCCGACGTCCGCCCCGCCAATGTACTGCGGGGGATCCTTATCCAGACGATCCTCGCGGATCACCGATGAAGCCAGTTCGATTTGCTGAGCGCGTAGCGACGCGAGATCCATAACCACTCCTTACTTGTGATACTGGGCAGAAAGCCGATGCACCGCCTCCACAAATACGCCTGCGTGTTCAGGCGGCACATCCTGATGAATGCCGTGGCCGAGGTTAAAGACGTGGCCCTCACCCTGGCCGAAACCAGACAGTATAGTCGACACTTCCTCTTCGATGCGGGCAGGCTGAGCATAGAGCATGGATGGATCCATGTTGCCCTGTAGCGCCACTTTGTCGCCCACGCGACGGCGCGCATCGGCAATATCGGTGGTCCAGTCGAGGCCCAGCGCGTCGCAGCCGGTGGCCGCCATCGCTTCCAGCCATTGGCCGCCGCCTTTCGTGAACAGCGTTACCGGCACGCGGCGACCGTCGTTTTCACGCAGCAGGCCATCGACGATTTTGTGCATGTAGTACAGGGAGAACTGCTGATAATCACGCCCGGTCAGCACGCCGCCCCAGGTGTCGAAAATCATCACCGACTGCGCGCCCGCTTTAATCTGCGCGTTGAGGTAGAGGGTGACGCTCTTCGCCAGCTTGTCGAGCAGCGCATGCAGCGCCAGCGGTTCGGCGTACATCATCTTTTTAATCATGGTGAAGGCTTTGCTGCTGCCGCCTTCAACCATATAGGTGGCCAGCGTCCACGGGCTGCCGGAGAAACCAATCAGCGGCACTTCGCCCTTCAGCTCGCGGCGAATGGTGCGCACGGCGTTCATCACGTAGCCCAGCTCGCCTTCCGGATCGGGGATCGGCAGTTTATCGACGTCGGCTTTGCTTTTGATTGGGGAGGTGAAGCGCGGGCCCTCGCCGGTTTCGAAATAGAGCCCTAGGCCCATCGCGTCCGGAATGGTAAGAATGTCCGAAAAGAGAATGGCGGCATCCAGCGGGAAGCGGCGCAGCGGCTGGAGCGTCACCTCACAGGCCAGCTCGGCGTTTTTGCACAGCGACATAAAATCGCCCGCCTGCGCGCGCGTGGCTTTGTACTCTGGCAGATAGCGTCCCGCCTGGCGCATCATCCACACCGGGGTGACATCAACGGGCTGGCGCAGCAGCGCACGCAGATAACGATCGTTCTTCAGTTCGGTCATTTTGCAGTTCCTTATTGCGTCAGTCCGTCAGTGTAACACTACTCATACTCGGCCCGACACATTGCCACGGTATCTTCTATCAGGCGACGCGCCACCGTTCCCGGCGGGGGTAACAGCGGTAAATTGTCGTAGCGGTACCAGTTCGCCTCCAGCAGCTCTTTCGGGTCGATAACGATCTCGCCGCTGTCGTATTCCGCCATAAACGCGGTCATCAGGGACATCGGGAACGGCCACGGCTGGGAAGTCACGTAGCGCAGGTTCTTCACCTTGATGCTGCTCTCCTCCATCACCTCGCGCGCCACCGCCTGCTCCAGCGTTTCGCCTACTTCCACGAACCCGGCGAGGACGGTATGAATGCCGTTGCGATGACGGGTATGCTGCGCCAGCAGGATGGAATCATCACGGCGGATGGCAACGATAATGCACGGCGCGATTTGCGGATAGTAGCGTTCACGGCAGTGGCCGCAGAGCAGCGCCCATTCGGTTTTGCTTGGGTGCATGGTGTGCCCGCAATAACCGCAGTATTTGTGCGAGCGGTAAAACTCCGCCAGCTGTACGCCGCGCCCCGCCAGCTGGAACAGGCCGACGTCCAGATCTAACACCTGACGTACGGATCCCATATCCTGACGGCGCGCCTGCTGGATCAACCACACGGGATCGCCCTGCCACTCGCCGATCTTCAGCGCGGACTGGCCCACCAGATCGAACGTTTCCGCAGCACCGTAGGGCAACTCTCCTGAGGGCAGCCATAATTTTTGTTCGTGGCTGACGATCCACCAACCCAGATCTGATTTTTCAATAATACGATCCATATCTATTGCACTACCTTCGCTTCACTGACATGTTGTTAGCATTGTGGTTACATTTTGGATAAGCAGATCCCATTCTAAACCTTATGGAGTCGACCATGTTAAACCAGCTGGAAAGCCTGACTGAGCGCGTTGGAGGAAGTAACACCCTGGTGGATCGCTGGCTACATGTGCGCAAGCATCTCCTTGTGGCGTATTACAATCTGGTTGGTCTTAAGCCTGGCAAAGAATCCTTTATGCGGCTGAACGAAAAAGCGCTGGATGATTTTTGTCAGAGCCTGGTCGATTACCTCTCCGACGGCCATTTCAACATTTATGAACGCATTATCCGCGAAATGGAAGGGACAACGCCGTATTTAGCGGCCAGCAAACTCTGTCCGCAGCTGGAAGCCAACACCCAGAAGATCATGGACTACTACGATTCCACCCTTGAGAACGCTATCGATCACGATAATTATCTTGAGTTCCAGCAGGCGCTGTCCGACCTGGGCGAAGCGCTGGAAGAGCGATTCACGCTGGAAGACAAGCTCATCGCCCTCGTGCTGGATAACAATCTGAATATCAGCAACAGCGATAACGTTGTGCGCCCTGCTTGAGTTCTTAATCGTTAACGAGTAATTTACAACCAGTCGCCCCTCTGCGGAGGGGGATTTTTCTTGTCGGAGTGCCCAGTGTGTAAGCACGGGCTGAGACCGTTAATTCGGGATCCGCGGAACCTGATCAGGTTAATACCTGCGAAGGGAACAAGAGTCACGCTGTTGTTGTATCGCCCCTGGGGCGATCTCCTCTTGCTTCATCCGTCGTCTGACAAGCCATGTCCTTCACTTCTGGAATGAGCTATGTCTACAACAAAACTGACCCGCCGCGAACAGCGCGAACACGCGCAACGCTTCATCGACACCCTGGAAGGCACCGCTTTCCCGAACTCGAAACGCATCTACATCACCGGTTCACAGGCCGATATCCGCGTGCCAATGCGCGAAATCCAGCTCAGCCCGACGCTTATCGGCGGCAGCAAAGAGAACCCGCAGTATGAAGACAACGAAGCCGTGCCGGTGTACGACACCTCCGGCCCGTACGGCGATCCCTCTGTCGCGATCAACGTCCAGCAGGGGCTGGCAAAACTGCGCCAGCCGTGGATTGACGCGCGTAACGACTGCGAAGAGCTAAGCGTGCGCAGTTCTGCGTACACCAAAGAACGTCTGGCCGACGACGGCCTGGACGAGCTGCGCTTTACCGGCCTGCTGACGCCAAAACGCGCAAGAGCGGGCAAATGCGTAACCCAGCTGCACTACGCGCGCCAGGGGATCGTCACGCCGGAGATGGAGTTCATCGCCATCCGCGAAAACATGGGGCGCGAGCGCATCCGCAGCGAAATATTGCGCCACCAGCATCCTGGCGAAGGCTTCGGCGCTCGCCTGCCGGAAAACATCACCCCGGAGTTTGTGCGTGATGAAGTGGCCGCCGGGCGCGCGATTATCCCCGCCAACATCAACCACCCGGAATCGGAGCCGATGATTATCGGCCGCAACTTCCTGGTGAAGGTTAACGCCAACATCGGCAACTCTGCCGTCACCTCGTCCATCGAAGAAGAGGTGGAAAAGCTGGTCTGGTCGACGCGCTGGGGCGCGGACACGGTGATGGATCTCTCCACGGGGCGTTACATCCACGAAACCCGCGAGTGGATCCTGCGTAACAGCCCGGTGCCGATTGGCACCGTCCCGATTTACCAGGCGCTGGAGAAGGTCAACGGCATCGCCGAAAATCTCACCTGGGAAGCGTTCCGCGATACGCTGCTGGAGCAGGCGGAACAGGGCGTGGACTACTTCACCATCCACGCGGGCGTGCTGCTGCGCTACGTGCCGATGACGGCGAAACGTCTGACCGGCATCGTCTCACGCGGTGGCTCCATCATGGCGAAGTGGTGCCTGTCCCATCATCAGGAAAACTTCCTCTACGAGCACTTCCGCGAAATCTGCGAAATCTGCGCCGCGTACGACGTTTCGCTTTCGCTGGGCGACGGCCTGCGTCCGGGCTCCATCCGCGACGCCAACGACGAGGCGCAGTTTGCCGAGCTGCACACCCTGGGCGAGCTGACCAAAATCGCCTGGGAGTATGACGTGCAGGTGATGATTGAAGGCCCGGGCCACGTGCCGATGCAGATGATCCGCCGCAACATGACCGAGGAGCTGGAACACTGCCACGAAGCGCCGTTCTACACGCTGGGGCCATTGACCACCGATATCGCACCGGGCTACGACCACTTCACCTCCGGGATCGGCGCGGCGATGATCGGCTGGTTCGGCTGCGCCATGCTCTGCTACGTCACGCCGAAAGAGCACCTCGGCCTGCCCAACAAAGAGGACGTGAAGCAGGGGCTGATTACCTACAAGATTGCCGCCCACGCGGCGGATCTGGCGAAAGGCCATCCGGGCGCGCAAATCCGCGATAACGCCATGTCCAGAGCGCGCTTTGAATTCCGCTGGGAAGATCAGTTTAACCTGGCGCTGGATCCGTTTACCGCCCGCGCCTATCACGATGAAACCCTGCCACAGGAGTCGGGCAAGGTGGCGCACTTCTGCTCCATGTGCGGGCCAAAATTCTGCTCGATGAAAATCAGCCAGGAGGTGCGGGACTACGCCGCTGCGCAGACCATTGAAGTCGGTATGGCGGACATGTCGGAAACCTTCCGCGCCAGAGGCGGCGAAATTTACCTCAAAAAAGAGGAGGCGTAATGTACCAGCCCGATTTCCCCTCTGTGCCCTTCCGCTTAGGGCTTTACCCGGTGGTGGACAGCGTGGAGTGGATCGCCCGCCTGCTGGAGGCCGGCGTTCGCACCCTTCAGCTGCGCATCAAGGATAAGCGCGATGAAGAGGTGGAGGCCGACGTCGCCGCCGCCATCGCGCTGGGGCATCGCTACACTGCTCGCCTGTTTATCAACGACTACTGGCGGCTGGCCATCAAGCACCGGGCGTACGGCGTCCATCTGGGTCAGGAAGATCTGGAAACCACCGATTTGAACGCCATCCGCCAGGCTGGCCTGCGCCTTGGCGTTTCAACACACGATGACATGGAGATCGACGTGGCGCTGGCGGCCCGCCCCTCCTACATCGCCCTCGGTCACGTTTTCCCGACGCAAACCAAGCAGATGCCGTCTGCCCCGCAGGGTTTGACGCAGCTGGCGGCGCACGTTAAGCGCCTTGCCGATTATCCTACCGTCGCCATCGGCGGGATAAGCCTTGAACGTGCGCCCGCCGTGCTGGAAACCGGCGTCGGCAGTATCGCCGTTGTCAGCGCTATCACCCAGGCGGCAGACTGGCAGGCCGCCACCGCACGGCTTTTACAACTGGCAGGAGCAGGCGATGAAAGATCGTGATTTTATGCGCTACAGCCGCCAGATCCTGCTGGAGGATATCGCCATTGACGGGCAGCAAAAGCTGCTCGCCAGCCGGGTACTGATTGTCGGCCTGGGCGGATTAGGCGCCCCCGCCGCGCTGTATCTGGCCGGTGCGGGCGTGGGTACGCTGGTACTGGCCGATGACGATGAAGTACACCTCAGCAACCTGCAACGGCAAATCCTCTTCACGACAGAAGATATTAACCAGCCTAAGGCGCAGGTTACGCGCCAGCGGCTGAACCAGCTTAACCCCGATATCGAACTGGTTGCGCTCCAGACGCGGCTTAGCGGAGACGAGATGCAACGCGAAGTTGCCCTTGCCGACGCGGTGCTGGACTGCACGGACAACATGGCGACGCGTCAGGCCATCAACGCGGCCTGTGTTGCACAGAACACGCCGCTGATCACCGCGAGCGCGGTCGGTTTCGGCGGGCAGATAATGGTGCTTACGCCGCCGTGGGCGCAGGGCTGCTACCGCTGCCTGTGGCCGGACGAGGCTGAACCGGCGCGTAACTGCCGCACGGCAGGCATTCTTGGCCCGGTGGTGGGCGTGATGGGCACCCTTCAGGCGCTGGAGGCCATCAAGCTGCTCAGCGGCATGGAGACAGCGCGCAACACGCTCCGGCTGTTCGACGCCCGTTCCGGCGGCTGGCGCCATCTGGCGTTAAGCCGCGCCAGCCACTGCCCGGTATGCGGAGGCCGCAATGCGCATTCTGTTTAACGATGAGCCGATGACGTGCGACGACGGTCTCACCGTTGCCGCCCTGCTCGACACGCTGCACCAGCTGAAGCCGGGAACGGCGCTGGCGCTCAATCAACAGATCCTGCCGCGCGAGCAGTGGGAACGTCAGCAGGTCAATGAAGGCGATCAGATCCTGCTGTTTCAGGTTATCGCAGGGGGCTGAGATGTTACGTATTGCCGATAAAGTCTTTGATTCACATCTGTTTACCGGAACCGGAAAGTTCGCCTCGCCGCAGCTGATGGTGGATGCCATCCGAGAAAGCGGCAGCCAGCTGGTGACGCTGGCGATGAAGCGCGTGGACCTTCGCCAGCACAACGATGCCATTCTTGTACCGTTGTTGGAAGCCGGCGTCACGCTGCTGCCTAATACCTCCGGTGCGAAAACGGCCGAGGAGGCGATTTTCGCCGCACAGCTGGCCCGGGAAGCGCTCGGCACCCGCTGGCTGAAGCTGGAAATTCACCCGGATGCGCGCTGGCTGCTGCCGGACCCGATAGAGACCCTGAAAGCCGCAGAAAAGCTGGTACAGCAGGGTTTTACCGTTCTGCCTTACTGCGGCGCAGACCCCGTGCTGTGCAAGCGTCTGGAAGAGGTCGGCTGTGCCGCCGTTATGCCGCTGGGGGCACCCATTGGCTCCAATCAGGGGCTTGAAACCCGCGCGATGCTGGAGATCATTATTGAGCAGGCTACCGTGCCCGTGGTGGTGGATGCGGGCATCGGCGTACCCAGCCACGCCGCGCAGGCGCTGGAAATGGGTGCCGATGCGGTGCTGGTCAATACCGCGATTGCGGTGGCCGACGATCCGGTGATGATGGCGCGCGCATTCCGCCTTGCGGTGGAGTCCGGTCTGCTGGCACGGCAGTCCGGTCCAGGCTCGCGCAGCCTTCATGCACAGGCCACCAGCCCGCTGACCGGTTTTCTGGAGGCGCTCTGATGGCTACCTTTACCGATCGCTGGCGTCAGCTTCACTGGGACGATATTGCCTTACGCATCAACAGTAAAACCTCTGCGGACGTAGAGCGGGCGTTAACAGCCCGTCATCTGACCCGCGAGGATTTGATGGCCCTGCTTTCTCCGGCAGCCAGCGCATACCTTGAACCGATGGCGCAGCGCGCTCAACGCCTTACCCGCCAGCGCTTTGGCAACACGGTGAGCTTCTACGTCCCACTCTATCTTTCGAACCTGTGCGCCAACGACTGTACCTACTGTGGCTTCTCCATGAGCAACCGCATTAAGCGTAAAACGCTGGATGAGCAGGAGATCGCCCGCGAGTGTGACGCTATTCGTGAGATGGGATTTGAACATCTTTTGCTGGTGACGGGTGAACATCAGAGCAAAGTGGGAATGGACTATTTTCGCCAGCATCTTCCGACCATTCGCCGCGAATTTGCCTCATTGCAGATGGAAGTACAGCCGCTGTCGCAGGAGGAGTATGCGGAGCTGAAAACCCTCGGGCTGGACGGCGTAATGGTTTATCAGGAAACCTACCATGAGGCGACTTATGCCCGGCATCACCTGAAAGGGAAGAAGCAGGATTTCTTTTTCCGGCTGGAAACCCCGGACAGGCTGGGGCGCGCCGGCATCGACAAAATTGGGCTGGGCGCGCTTATCGGTCTGTCTGACAGCTGGCGGGTGGATTGCTATATGGTGGCGGAGCATCTGCTGTGGCTACAGCAGCACTACTGGCAAAGCCGCTATTCCATCTCGTTCCCGCGGCTGCGTCCGTGTACGGGAGGCGTTGAACCTGCCTCGATAATGGATGAGCGCCAGCTGGTGCAAACAATATGCGCCTTTCGCCTGTTCGCGCCGGAAGTGGAACTGTCGCTCTCCACGCGTGAATCCCCGGCGTTTCGCGACCGCGCGATCCCGCTGGCAATCAACAACGTCAGCGCCTTTTCCAAAACGCAGCCGGGCGGTTACGCGGACGATCGCCCGGAACTGGAACAGTTTACGCCTCACGACGGACGACGGCCCGAAGCGGTGGCGGAAGCACTGGCTGCACAGGGCCTACAGCCGGTGTGGAAAGACTGGGACAGCTGGCTGGGAAGAGCCTCGCATTTGCGCTGAAACCGCCTGCAAAATCGCGAAAGGGTTACGAGGCGGCTCGTGAGATCAAAACCGGGCGATTGAGGAAATCCGTCCGGTTTTCTTATGATTAACCCCGTCAGCAACGGACGCTGACCAGGGTGAAAATGCTTCTTCCTCGTTTCGCCCTGCCCTCCGCCTCTTAAAAAAAATTTCAATCGTTAAAATAAATGCGACTTTTCTTAGCTACTCTTAAGATAAATCATCTCGTCGGAAGTCGCCTTCTGTATAATTTACTACCAGCAACCGGACAGCGACTATGCTGAGGATATCGACAGACGCAACGCGCCTACCATCTGGACTGATGTACAACTCATGGCACTCCACAGTAAAAAGCTCTCTTTTACCCGCCCCATTATGGTCAGCTTCGCTGGGATCCTCTTCAGCTTCGTACTGATCGCGATCCTGGTCATCCTTTCACAGCGAAAGGATTTTCTTGAGGATTATCATAAAATTAATGGTAACTTCACCCATAATCTGGCGGTGAACTATACCGAGTCCATTCTGCGGGAAAATGACTATATTCTTGGTCGCGCGGCGATGTACTACGCCCGTAATGACAGAGTGAATCAGACGTTAAATATCGATCCGGCACACGGTTTGCAGATGTTAATGCATTTGCAGAATCTGATGCCGACGGTGTCGTCTATCTCTCTGGCGGACACGGAGGGGCGCCATCTGCGCGCGCCGGAAGTCCTGCCAACGGAGAAGAGTCAGACGTTCGACGCACGCACCCGCCCATGGTTTATCGGGCAAGCGGAAGCCAGTAACTTTCCGCACTACACCCGCCCCTATCTGGACTATTTCACCCAACATCCCACCGTCACCCTCTATAAGCCGGTCATTTCACCGGAAGGCCGTCTGAAGGGCACGCTCGCTTTCCATCTTGATTTAACCTCCATGGGATATACCCTGCGCCAGATGGTAGCTCCCGTACAGGGTGAGTTTTTCGTCGTCGAACGTGACGGCGCCGTTGTGCTTCATCCGGACACGGGGGCGCTCTTTAAGCAGTACGTCAGCGAAGCGCTGATGGACAAAATGACCAGCGGCGAAGGCTATCTCTTCGATTCCAGAAGCAAGACCTGGTATTACTACTACTCGTTCACCAATCCGGACTGGTTTGTGATTTATCGGGTCTCCGATGCCACGCTATCCGTCATCACCCGGCATGAAACCACCGTCGTCGGCTGGGGATTTGCGCTGGCGGCAATCATCATCATTCTGTTCGGACTGTATCTTCGTCATGCCTCACGTTCAGTGCTGATGAACATTATCAACGCCATCAAAACCGGCGACGTCAACCAGGCGCCACGTCTTGAGGCGATGCTCAGCCATACCATTCGAACCAATAAAGAACGGGAGCTGGCCTATGTCCGTCAGGCCACCCATGATGCGCTGACAGGCTGTAAAAACCGCCGAGCCTTCGACAACGATGTGGATGCGTTGATGGCCGCTCATCAACCCTTCGCTCTGGCGCTGGTCGACATTGATAACTTCAAATCCATTAACGACACCTGGGGCCACCTGAGCGGGGATATCGTTCTGCGTAACGTGGCACGCGAAGGCATTCAGATCATGCAGCCGCACCACGTCTCGGTTTATCGCTACGGTGGAGAAGAGTTCGGGGTGATTTTCCCGGCCGAGCTGATGAACTCCGCGCACGCGCTACTGGAAGCCTGGCGCACCGCCGTGGAAAAACGGACCTGGCGGGAAGAAAACCTGCAAGTGACCTTCAGCGCGGGGCTGGGTGAGTGGCACTTCGAACCGCTGGAACAATTCGTCGGTAGCGTAGATGAAGCGCTGTATACCGCTAAACAACAGGGTAAAAACCGCATCATAAGCACGGCCAGCCGATAATCTCCCTCCTGAAATTCTGCCCGTTCTGACGGGCAGAATACTCTCCTGCGTTAAATTGTAACCGGTTTCAGAAAAATGCCGATTTCTTTGTGATGCCTGACACACAATCGCGGTAAAGCGGTTGTTGAAGCGCTCTGCACGGGATAATTATCAGTAAACACATGTAGATCGAGGCTGACTATGAAGAACATCGTTTTATGCTGTGCAGCGGGAATGTCAACCAGCATGCTGGTTCAACGTATGAAAGATGCCGCGCAGAAAAAAGGAGTCGAAGTAACCATTAAAGCCGTTCCGGTCGCGGAATTTAAAGACAACATCGCGACGGCTGATATCGTATTACTGGGGCCACAGGTGAAATACGAACAGGCAAAACTCCAGGCGCAGGCCGATCCGCTCGGGAAAAAGGTCGCGGTCATCGACATGATGGATTACGGCATGATGAAAGGTGATGCCGTACTGGAAAAAGCGCTTAAACTGCTGGAGTCATAATGGAAGACTTAGAAACCACCATCATGGAGCTATTGGTCAATGCAGGTGCGGCGCGCAGTGCGGCCCTGACAGCGTTACAGATGGCACGAAAAGGCGACTTTGACGAAGCCGAAAAAGCGATGGAAGAGTCGCGCGAGTATGTGAAACATGCGCATACGATCCAGACGCAGCTCATCGGGCTCGATGAAGGGACAGGAAAACTTCCGGTTAACCTGATCACCGTTCACTCTCAGGACCACCTGATGAACGCGATGGTTATCCAGGATCTGGCGGGCGACATGATTGAGCTTTATCGACGCATCCCGCTGGTAAACTGAAAATGCAGATATAAAAAAACCCGCCGAGGCGGGTTTTTTATTTACGGCATCAACGATTACTCGTTGTCGGAACCGCCCAGACCTGCGTTCAGCAGTTCTGCAAGGCTCGCGGATGCATCTTCGGCAGTTACCTGCGGTGCAGCTGGCAGTTCGCCCGCTGCGCGACGACGCATACGATCCTGGTGGTACGCATAACCAGTACCGGCCGGGATCAGACGACCCACGATAACGTTCTCTTTCAGACCGCGCAGTTCATCACGTTTACCTGCAACAGCGGCTTCGGTCAGGACACGCGTGGTTTCCTGGAACGATGCTGCGGAGATGAAGGACTCGGTTGCCAGAGACGCTTTGGTGATACCCAGCAGATCGCGTGCGAAGGTCGCACCGATTTTGCCGTTCGCTTCCAGATCGCGGTTAGCGATCTTAACGCGTGAGTATTCAACCTGCTCGCCTTCCAGGAAGTCGGAGCTGCCCGCGTTTTCGATGGTGGCTTTACGCAGCATCTGACGAACGATAACTTCGATGTGTTTATCGTTAATCTTAACGCCTTGCAGACGGTATACGTCCTGTACTTCGTTAACGATGTAACGAGTAACAGCATGCACACCACGCAGACGCAGGATGTCGTGCGGCGCTTCTGGACCGTCGGAAACCACGTCACCACGTTCTACGCGTTCACCTTCGAACACGTTGAGCTGACGCCACTTAGGAATCATCTCTTCGTACGGCTCGCTGCCATCTACAGGCGTGATAACCAGACGGCGCTTACCTTTGGTCTCTTTACCGAAGGAGATGATACCGCTGATTTCAGCCAGGATTGCAGGCTCTTTCGGACGACGTGCTTCGAACAGGTCCGCAACGCGTGGCAGACCACCGGTGATGTCCTTGGTACCGCCGGATTCCTGAGGAATACGCGCCAGGGTGTCACCAGAGCTGATCTGTACGCCATCTTCCAGCTGTACAATCGCTTTACCCGGCAGGAAGTACTGCGCAGGCATATCGGTACCAGGGATCAGAACGTCGTTACCCTGAGCATCAACGATTTTCAGTGCAGGACGCAGATCTTTACCGCCGGTAGTACGTTCAGCAGAATCCAGAACCACCAGAGAAGACAGACCGGTCAGCTCGTCAGTCTGACGAGTAATGGTCTGGCCGTCGATCATGTCAGTAAAGCGGATGAAACCACTTACTTCGGTGATTACCGGCATGGTGTGTGGATCCCAGTTTGCAACGGTTTCACCGCCGGCAACCTGCTCGCCATCACCTTTCGCCATAACCGCACCATAAGGCACTTTATAGCTCTCTTTGGTACGACCGAATTCGTCGATCAGCTTCAGCTCGGTGTTACGAGAGGTCACAACCAGCTTGCCTGCGGAGTTAACAACAGACTTCGCGTTGCTGAGCTTGATGCTACCTTTGTTTTTCACCTGGATGCTGGATTCAGCAGCCGCACGAGATGCCGCACCACCGATGTGGAACGTACGCATCGTCAGCTGTGTACCCGGCTCACCGATGGACTGTGCCGCGATAACGCCGATGGCTTCACCTTTGTTGATGATATGGCCACGCGCCAGGTCACGACCGTAGCAGTGCGCACACACACCAAAGTCGGTGTCACAGGATACAACGGAACGTACCTTCACGGAGTCAACAGAGTTCGCTTCCAGCAGGTCACACCACTGTTCGTGCAGCAGGGTGTTGCGTGGAACCAGAATGTCTGCGGTGCCCGGCTTCAGAATGTCTTCCGCGGTCACACGACCCAGTACGCGATCGCGCAGCGGCTCTTTAACATCACCACCCTCGATAACCGGGGTCATGGTGATACCTTCGAGGGTGCCACAATCGTCTTCGGTCACAACCAGATCCTGCGCAACGTCAACCAGACGACGCGTCAGATAACCGGAGTTCGCAGTTTTCAGTGCGGTATCCGCCAGACCTTTACGCGCACCGTGCGTGGAGATGAAGTACTGGAGTACGTTCAGACCTTCACGGAAGTTCGCGGTGATTGGCGTTTCGATGATGGAGCCATCTGGCTTCGCCATCAGACCACGCATACCTGCCAGCTGACGAATCTGTGCCGCAGAACCACGCGCACCGGAGTCGGCCATCATGTAGATGCTGTTGAAGGAAACCTGCTGCTCTTCGACGCCGTCACGGTTAATCACGGTTTCGGTTTGCAGGTTGTCCATCATCGCTTTGGATACACGATCGTTCGCCGCTGCCCAGATATCGATAACTTTGTTGTAGCGTTCGCCTGCGGTTACCAGACCAGACTGGAACTGCTCCTGGATCTCAGCAACTTCAGCTTCCGCTTCAGAGATGATCTCGTGTTTCTTCTCTGGGATGACCATGTCATCGATACCAACAGATGCACCTGAACGCGCTGCATAAGCAAAGCCGGTGTACATTGTCTGGTCAGCGAAGATAACGGTCGGCTTCAGACCCAGAATGCGGTAACAGGTGTTCAGCATTTTGGAGATCGCTTTCTTGCCCAGCGCCTGGTTGACGATGGAGAAAGGCAGACCTTTCGGTACGATCATCCACAGAATCGCACGGCCAACGGTCGTGTCTTTCAGGCTGGTGTGCGCAACGAATTCGCCGTTTTCATCTTTTTCATATTCGGTGATACGCACTTTAACGCGCGCATGCAGAGAGGCCAGGCCAGCGCGATAAATACGCTCAGCTTCTTTAGGGCCAGTCAGCACCATGCCTTCGCCTTTGGCGTTAACACAGTCACGGGTCATGTAGTACAGACCCAGTACAACGTCCTGAGAAGGAACAATGATTGGCTCACCGTTCGCTGGAGACAGAATGTTGTTGGTAGACATCATCAGCGCACGCGCTTCGAGCTGGGCTTCCAGCGTCAGCGGTACGTGAACAGCCATCTGGTCACCATCGAAGTCGGCGTTATAAGCCGCACAAACCAGCGGGTGCAGCTGGATAGCTTTACCTTCGATCAGTACTGGCTCAAATGCCTGGATACCCAGACGGTGCAGGGTTGGTGCACGGTTCAGCAGTACCGGGTGTTCGCGGATCACTTCGTCCAGGATATCCCAAACGACAGCTTCTTCACGCTCAACCATTTTCTTAGCGGCTTTGATGGTGGTGGCGAGGCCACGCAGCTCCAGCTTGCCGTAGATGAACGGTTTGAACAGCTCCAGTGCCATTTTCTTCGGCAGACCGCACTGATGCAGACGCAGGTATGGACCTACGGTGATTACAGAACGACCGGAGTAGTCAACACGCTTACCGAGCAGGTTCTGACGGAAACGACCCTGCTTACCTTTGATCATGTCGGCCAAAGATTTCAGAGGACGTTTGTTCGAACCGGTGATCGCACGACCGCGACGACCGTTATCCAACAGGGCATCGACTGCTTCCTGAAGCATACGTTTTTCGTTGCGTACGATGATGTCCGGCGCAGCCAGATCCAGCAGACGTTTCAGACGGTTGTTACGGTTGATTACGCGACGGTACAGATCGTTCAGATCTGACGTTGCGAAACGACCACCATCCAGCGGAACCAGCGGACGCAGATCTGGCGGCAGAACCGGCAGAACGGTCAGGATCATCCACTCTGGCTTGTTACCAGACTGAACGAACGCTTCCAGCAGTTTGATACGCTTGGTCAGCTTTTTACGCTTGGTTTCGGAGTTGGTTTCGTTCAGCTCTTCGCGCAGAGTTTCACACTCTTGCTCCAGATCCATGCTCTTCAGCAGGGCCTGAATAGCTTCCGCACCCATCTTCGCGTCAAATTCGTCACCGAACTCTTCCAGCGCGTCCAGATACTGTTCTTCGGTCAGGATCTGGTTACGTTCCAGATTCGTCATCCCGCCTTCGATAACCACATAAGATTCGAAGTACAGAACACGTTCGATATCGCGCAGCGGCATATCCAGCAGCAGGCCGATACGGGACGGCAGAGATTTCAGGAACCAGATGTGAGCGGTCGGAGACGCCAGCTCGATGTGGCCCATACGCTCACGGCGCACTTTAGTCTGGGTCACTTCAACGCCGCACTTCTCACAGATCACACCACGGTGTTTCAGGCGCTTGTACTTACCGCACAGGCACTCGTAGTCTTTTACTGGCCCGAAAATACGCGCACAGAAAAGGCCGTCACGCTCAGGTTTGAACGTACGGTAGTTAATGGTTTCCGGCTTTTTAACTTCACCGAAAGACCATGAACGGATCATGTCTGGCGAAGCCAGAGCAATTTTGATCGCATCAAACTCTTCGGTTTTAGTTTGCGCTTTCAGAAACTTTAATAAGTCTTTCACGGATTTGCTCCCGTCGGAGTTAGCACACTCTGCTGTCGGGCGTTAGCCCGACAGCAGTGACCTGTTTGAGCGAGAATTACTCGTCTTCCAGTTCGATGTTGATACCCAGCGAACGAATCTCTTTCAACAGTACGTTGAAGGATTCTGGCATGCCCGGCTCCATCTGATGGTTGCCGTCTACGATGTTTTTATACATCTTAGTACGACCGTTCACGTCATCAGACTTAACGGTGAGCATTTCCTGCAAGGTGTATGCTGCGCCGTATGCTTCCAGCGCCCACACTTCCATCTCCCCGAAGCGCTGACCACCGAACTGAGCCTTACCACCCAGCGGCTGCTGAGTAACCAGGCTGTAAGAACCGGTAGAACGAGCGTGCATCTTGTCGTCGACCAGGTGGTTCAGTTTCAGCATGTACATGTAACCTACGGTTACCGGACGCTCGAACTGTTCACCGGTACGGCCGTCAAACAGCGTAATCTGACCAGACGTTGGCAGACCACCCAGTTGCAGCAGCTCTTTGATTTCAGCTTCTTTTGCACCGTCGAATACCGGCGTTGCAATTGGCATACCTTTGCGCAGGTTCTCTGCCAGACGCAGCACTTCTTCATCGCTGAAGGTGTTCAGGTCGACTTTCTGACGCACGTCGGTACCCAGATCGTAGGCACGCTGGATGAATTCGCGCAGTTTCGCGACTTCCTGCTGCTGTTTCAGCATGGCGTTGATCTTATCGCCGATACCTTTCGCAGCCATACCCAGGTGGGTTTCCAGAATCTGACCGATGTTCATACGAGACGGTACGCCCAGTGGGTTCAGTACGATATCTACCGGCGTACCGTTAGCATCGTGCGGCATATCTTCGATCGGGTTGATCTTAGAGATAACACCCTTGTTACCGTGACGACCTGCCATCTTATCACCAGGCTGGATCTGACGTTTAACAGCCAGATACACCTTAACAATCTTCAGCACGCCTGGTGCCAGATCGTCGCCCTGAGTGATTTTACGGCGTTTCGCTTCGAGTTTTTTCTCGAACTCGTGTTTCAGTTCGTCATACTGCTCAGCCAGCTGTTCCAGCTGATTTTGTTTCTCTTCGTCGGTCAGGCCCAGTTCCAGCCAGCGATCGCGTGGCAGTTTGTCGAGCTTCTCAGCTTCAACGCCACCGGCAACCAGCACCGCATAGATACGGCTGAACAGACCTGCTTCGAGGATCTGCAATTCTTCAGACAGGTCTTTCTTCGCCTGTTTGAGCTGCATCTCTTCGATTTCCAGCGCACGCTTATCTTTCTCAACGCCATCACGAGTGAAGACCTGAACGTCGATAACCGTACCGGAAACACCGTTTGGTACGCGCAGAGAAGAGTCTTTAACGTCAGACGCTTTCTCACCGAAGATTGCACGCAGCAGTTTCTCTTCTGGAGTCAGCTGGGTTTCACCTTTCGGCGTCACCTTACCTACCAGAATGTCACCGCCGGTGACTTCCGCACCGATGTAAACAATACCGGATTCATCCAGTTTGGAGAGCGCAGCTTCACCCACGTTAGGGATGTCGGCAGTGATCTCTTCTGGCCCCAGCTTGGTGTCACGGGACACACAGGCCAGTTCCTGAATGTGGATGGTGGTGAAACGATCTTCCTGAACCACACGCTCGGAGACGAGGATGGAGTCTTCGAAGTTGTAACCGTTCCACGGCATGAACGCTACGCGCATGTTCTGACCGAGCGCCAGTTCACCGAGGTCGGTGGACGGACCGTCTGCCAGCACGTCGCCGCGCTCAACTGGCTCACCCAGAGATACGCAAGGCATCTGGTTGATACAGGTGTTCTGGTTAGAACGGGTGTATTTGGTCAGGTTATAGATGTCGATACCCGCTTCGCCCGGATACATCTCGTCTTCGTTAACTTTGATAACGATACGGGATGCGTCAACGTACTGAACGGTACCGCCACGCTTAGCGACTGCCGTAACACCGGAGTCAACGGCAACAGCACGTTCCATACCGGTACCAACCAGCGGCTTATCAGCACGCAGAGTTGGAACGGCCTGACGTTGCATGTTCGCACCCATCAATGCACGGTTGGCGTCATCATGTTCCAGGAACGGGATCAGGGACGCACCGACGGATACCACCTGCTGGGTGGAAACGTCCATGTAGTCAACCTGGTCGCGGCTGAACAAGCTGGATTCGCCTTTGCTACGGCAGGTAACCAGATCTTCTACAAAGTGGCCTTCGTCATCCAGGTTGGAGTTCGCCTGAGCGATAACGTAGTTGCCTTCTTCGATAGCAGACAGGTAATGAATTTCGTCGGTAACCACACCGTCGGTCACTTTACGATACGGGGTCTCAAGGAAACCGTATTCGTTTGTCTGTGCATACACGGACAGGGAGTTGATCAGACCGATGTTTGGACCTTCAGGCGTTTCGATTGGACATACGCGACCGTAGTGAGTCGGGTGTACGTCTCGAACTTCAAAGCCTGCACGTTCACGGGTCAGACCGCCTGGGCCGAGTGCAGAGATACGACGTTTGTGCGTGATCTCAGACAGCGGGTTGTTCTGGTCCATGAACTGAGACAGCTGGCTGGAACCAAAGAACTCTTTCACTGCCGCAGAAATCGGCTTGGCGTTGATCATATCCTGAGGCATCAGGGTATCCAGATCGCCCAGAGACAGACGCTCTTTCACCGCACGCTCTACACGTACCAG
The DNA here is from genome assembly GCF_014895905.1 of Enterobacter cloacae complex sp. P15RS. NCBI lineage: Bacteria > Pseudomonadati > Pseudomonadota > Gammaproteobacteria > Enterobacterales > Enterobacteriaceae > Enterobacter > Enterobacter cloacae complex sp. P15RS. The sequence continues at coordinate 23,606 of NZ_JADBQL010000045.1, forward strand.
GCCAACGCGGAACTGGTTTTCCGCCATTTCGCCAACGGAACGGATACGACGGTTGCCGAGGTGGTCGATATCGTCCACTTCGCCTTTGCCGTTACGGATATCGATGAGCTTCTTCATCACTTCGATGATGTCGTCTTTGCTCAGGATACCGGAACCTTCGATCTCGTCGCGCAGCAGAGAACGGTTGAACTTCATACGACCTACCGCGGACAGATCGTAGCGGTCTTCGGAGAAGAACAGGTTCTCGAACAGGCTTTCAGCCGCTTCGCGAGTTGGTGGCTCACCAGGACGCATCATGCGGTAGATTTCTACCAGCGCGCTCAGACGATCGTTGGTTGGGTCGACGCGTACAGTCTCAGAGATGTACGGACCGTGGTCCAGATCGTTGGTGAACAGCGTTTCGATACGTTTGTGGCCAGACTGGCTCAGCTTAGCCAGCAGATCCAGGCTCAGCTCCATGTTCGCCGGGCAGATCAGCTCGCCAGTTGATTCATCAACGTAATCTTTCGCGGCTACTTTTCCTGCAATGTATTCAACCGGAACTTCGATGTGTTTGATATCATCTTTTTCCAGCTGGCGGATGTGGCGCGCGGTGATACGGCGACCTTTTTCCACATACACTTTGCCGTCGGCTTCGATGTCGAACGACGCGGTCTCACCACGCAGACGTTCCGGCACCAATTCCATCTGCAACTTGTTGTCGCGGATTTCAAAGATCACTTTCTCAAAGAACAGGTCCAGGATCTGCTCAGTGGTATAGTTCAGTGCACGCAGAATGATGGTTGCAGGCAGTTTACGACGACGGTCGATACGGACAAACAGGTTGTCTTTTGGATCGAATTCGAAGTCCAGCCATGAACCACGGTAAGGAATGATACGTGCGTTATACAGTACTTTACCGGAAGAGTGCGTTTTACCTTTATCGCTGTCGAAGAAGACGCCCGGGCTACGGTGCAGCTGGGAAACGATAACACGCTCAGTACCGTTGATAACGAAAGTACCGTTGTCCGTCATGAGTGGAATTTCACCCATGTAGACTTCTTGTTCTTTAATGTCTTTTACGGTGCCTTCCGGCGCTTCGCGCTCGTAGATCACCAGACGCAGTTTTACGCGCAGCGGTGCGGAATAGGTCACGCCACGGATCTGACATTCCTGAACGTCAAACACCGGTTCGCCAAGGCGGTAGCTGACGTACTGCAGCTCGGAGTTACCGCTGTAGCTCTGAATCGGGAACACGGAACGGAAGGCTGCTTCCAGGCCGTACTGCCCTTCAGGATCTTGCTCGATAAACTTCTGGAACGAGTCAAGCTGGATAGAAAGGAGATATGGAATGTCCAGAACTTGTGGACGTTTACCAAAATCCTTACGAATACGTTTTTTCTCGGTATAGGAGTAAACCATAGGGTTCCTCAGCTCGCTGACAAGTCGACCCATCTGTCCGACGAAGGGACAGTTTGTGCAACACCATTTTGTGGACCGGAAAATTGAATACTTTCCGCAATACCTGTTGCTATCACGCTTAAACCATTTCATTGCGATTTACACAGAGCGAGCACCCTGTCGCAGTATATTAAGTCGTCGATAGAAACAAGCATTGTCAGGACAACCAGCAGTCAAACAGTGTGAAATGCTGCTGATGCCTTACAGCGCAAAAAGGCTGGTGACTAAAAAGTCACCAGCCATCAGCCTAATTGCTTAGGCTGCAACCAGAAAAGTTGGCTTATTTAACTTCAACTTCAGCGCCAGCTTCTTCCAGAGATTTTTTCAGTGCTTCTGCGTCATCTTTGCTCACGCCTTCTTTCAGCGCAGCTGGAGCAGATTCTACCAGGTCTTTAGCTTCTTTCAGACCCAGGCCAGTTGCGCCACGTACTGCTTTGATTACAGCAACTTTGTTCGCGCCAGCAGCTTTCAGAATTACGTCGAATTCAGTTTTTTCTTCAGCAGCTTCAGCCGGGCCCGCAGCTACAGCTACAGCAGCAGCAGCAGAAACACCGAATTTTTCTTCCATTGCAGATACCAGCTCTACAACGTCCATTACGGACATAGCTGCAACTGCTTCAATGATTTGATCTTTAGTGATAGACATTTAAATTGTTCCTGAAAATCAGAATAAGTTTATACGTAAGCAAATGCTTTATAAAGATAACTGCGATTAAGCAGCTTCTTTCGCATCGCGTACAGCAGCCAGAGTGCGAACCAGTTTGCCAGCCGCAGCTTCTTTCATGGTTGCCATCAGGCGTGCAATTGCTTCTTCGTAGGTCGGCAGGGTTGCCAGGCGATCGATTTGCGATGCCGGGATCAACTCACCTTCAAAGGCTGCAGCTTTGACCTCAAATTTTGCATTCGCTTTCGCGAACTCTTTGAACAGACGAGCAGCAGCGCCCGGGTGTTCCATAGAGTATGCAATCAGGGTCGGACCAACAAACGTGTCTTTCAGGCACTCGAACTGAGTACCTTCAACTACGCGACGCAGCAGGGTGTTACGAACAACACGCATGTATACGCCAGCTTCACGACCTGCTTTACGCAGTTCAGTCATTTTGTCTACAGTAACGCCACGGGAATCCGCAACTACTGCAGACAGCGCGCCTTTGGCTACTTCGCTGACTTCAGCAACAATCGCTTGTTTGTCTTGAAGATTTAAAGCCATTAGCTTTGCTCCTGGATGTTTGCCGGAACTCATGTTCCGGAACTCACTTCACTCAACCCAACGGGAAGAGCGTCTTAATACGGTGAGCAGAAACAAGCCAGAGTATTTAAAATAATCTTAGCGTTCTGTCACCGTCTACGCAGGGGATTAAGTTTCTTGCGAAACACCTGCGGTCTTCGACGGAGGCCTGGATAGGCCAGGCTCCAACGAACAATTCTTTTAGCCGCTAACTTTTGTTAGCAAACGTGGGGGTAAGATTGTAGACAAAATCACCGCCCACGTAAAGGCATTAGTTTGCAGCAGCGCTCAGGCCAGCCTGGTCAACTGCAACACCTGCACCCATGGTGGTGGAGATGCTAACTTTCTTGATGTACACGCCTTTCGCCTGAGTTGGTTTAGCTTTTTTCAGCGCAACCAGCAAAGCTTCCAGGTTTTCTTTCAGTTTGTCAGCGTCAAAGTCCACTTTACCGATGGTGGTGTGGATGATGCCGTTTTTGTCGTTACGATAACGAACCTGACCTGCTTTAGCGTTCTTAACCGCTTCAGCAACGTTAGGGGTTACAGTACCCACTTTCGGGTTTGGCATCAGGCCGCGTGGACCCAGAACCTGGCCCAGCTGGCCAACAACGCGCATTGCATCTGGAGAAGCAATAACAACGTCAAAGTTCATTTCGCCTTTCTTGATCTGATCAGCCAGATCTTCCATACCTACCAGTTCAGCGCCGGCAGCTTTAGCAGCTTCAGCGTTTGCACCCTGAGCAAATACAGCTACGCGAACGGAACGGCCAGTACCGTGTGGCAGTACAGTTGCGCCACGAACGTTCTGATCGGATTTACGAGCGTCGATGCCCAGGTTAACGGCAACGTCAACGCTTTCAACGAACTTAGCAGTAGCCAGTTCTTTCAGCAGAGCGATAGCTTCGTTGATGTCGTACTGTTTGGTCGCATCAACTTTGTCACGGATCACGGACATGCGCTTGGTCAGTTTAGCCATTTCTTAGTCCTCCACTACCAGGCCCATGGAACGTGCAGTACCTTCGATGGAGCGAGTCATCGCTTCAATGTCGGAACCAGTCATGTCGGCAGCTTTGGTCTGCGCGATTTCCTGCAACTGAGCGCGGGAAATTTTACCCACTTTGTCTTTGTTCGGCTTACCGGAACCAGACTTGATACCAGCCGCTTTCTTCAGCAGAACTGCTGCTGGAGGGGTTTTGGTAACGAAAGTGAAAGAACGGTCAGCGTAAACAGTGATTACAACTGGAATTGGCAGACCTTTTTCCATGGATTCGGTTTTGGCGTTGAACGCTTTACAGAATTCCATGATGTTCACACCCTGCTGACCCAGAGCTGGACCGACTGGTGGACTTGGGTTCGCCATACCTGCTGCAACCTGCAGCTTGACGTAGGCTTGTACTTTCTTAGCCATTCTAAAATCCTCTGATTGGGTAATAACGCCTCGGAGAGGCTCCCCGTGAATAAAATTCGTTTTACGGGCCGGGGCCCATAAAAACAAAAGGCGCGAAATTGTACTCCAATCTCGCGCCCTGTGCAACGATTAAATCGTCGCTTTTTTGATCGCTGCTTAGGCTTTTTCTACCTGGGCGAAGTCCAGTTCTACCGGGGTCGCACGACCAAAGATAGAAACGGAAACTTTCAGGCGGGACTTCTCGTAGTCCACTTCTTCGACGACGCCGTTAAAGTCAGCAAACGGACCGTCGTTAACACGAACCATCTCACCCGGTTCAAACAGCGTTTTCGGACGCGGCTTATCACCAACCTGCTGGAGGCGGTTCATAATCGCATCAACTTCTTTGTCGCTGATTGGCGCCGGACGGTCAGATGTGCCGCCGATAAAGCCCATCACGCGCGGTACGCTGCGCACCAGGTGCCAGCTCGCGTCGTTCATCACCATCTGAACCAGCACGTAACCCGGGAAGAATTTACGCTCGCTTTTGCGACGTTGGCCGCCACGGATCTCGACCACTTCTTCGGTCGGCACCATGACTTCGCCAAATAACTCTTCCATATTGTGTAATTTGATATGCTCACGCAGCGACGTAGCTACGCGGCCTTCAAAACCGGAAAACGCCTGAACGACGTACCAGCGCTTTTTAGGGGCTTCAGACATCTCAGAACCTCAGGCCAGTGATAAAGGATACCAGGCGAACCAGAATACCATCCAGTCCCCACAGGATCAGTGACATTACAGCGGTTACCGCCGCTACAATCAGCGTGGTGTGCAATGTTTCCTGGCGAGTCGGCCAAATGACCTTGCGGACTTCGGTACGCGCTTCGCGGGCAAACGCAACGGTCGCTTTGCCTTTTGTCGTCAACAGCGCGACACCACCCGCCGCAGCAATCAGAATTACCACTGCAAGCGCGCGTAGCGGCAGCATCATGTCACGATAAAGATAGTTGCCGACAATCGCCACAATCAGCAGCACGGCTACAACTACCCATTTCATCGCTTCCAGGCCGCGCCCGCTCCCTTGAGCTTCGGTATTCGCACTCATAAACCAACCTGTCAGAAGTATTCTACAAACATTTTCACCCCGCGAGTGCGAGGCAAACCAATCGAAATGCTATTCGCTTTTCGTATTATACGCTCTCCGCAGAGCCTGTCTCAGCAATGATTATGACAAAATTAATCACTGATGAGCCAGGTTCTGATGTGAAAGCGTGCAAAAAGGGCATCAAATGATGCCCTTTTATTGCGCATTGCGTCAAATGTTATCAGCGATTAGCCGAGAACTTTAGCAACAACGCC
>NZ_JADBQL010000046.1:0-795 GCF_014895905.1 Enterobacter cloacae complex sp. P15RS
CCCGTCCAGCATCGTCACCAGTACCGGGGGGAACGTGACGTTTGCGTCCTGCTGCAGCTTCTGCGCCAGCGTGCGGTATCCCGCCTGCGCCAGCTCCGCCAGGGACGTTTCGATTCTGAGCAGCGGCGTGAAGCTGCCCGGCAGGTACACCGTCTGGATGCGGTTCACCTCCGTCTGCGTGGTGGTGAGCCGGTCGCCGTCGTGGCCGTACCAGGTCACCTCCGGCATCCTGTCCGCACCGTACCACACTTTTTTGCCCACCCGGCGGCCCTGCGGGTCATACAGGTAGCGGCTTTCCCGCAGCGTCTGCCCCTGCCGCATCAGGCGGTGATGTACCAGCCGGTGCCGGTGGTCGTAGTGATAATGGTGGCTGTGGCTGCCGTCGCGGATGTTGCGCCCGTCCTTTTGCGTCAGCCTGCCGTGTTCATCGTGATGGTAAAACCAGTGGACATCCTCGCTGATGCGGTTATCCGGGAAGCGGGCAGGCAGTGCCGGATACTGTATCCGGTCCGCAATACGGTTGCCCGCCGGGTCGGTCAGGTATGCCTCGCTGACGTCAGCCGGGACGAGATGTACCCCGCACAGCCGTCCGGCAGCGTCGTACTGATAGTGGCTCTGCTGCCGGGGGCCGCTGATGCTGACCAGCCGGCCACCGTCATCGTACCCGTATTCCCGGTTCAGTTCCGGCAGGTTCAGCGTGTGGCCCGGCAGCTGCCCGGCAGGGGTGCAGGTCGTGGTCAGGTTGTACTGACCAGAGCTGCGCTGCGTCTCCCGGTGCAGCCGGTCGCGGGTGAA
>NZ_JADBQL010000046.1:908-1111 GCF_014895905.1 Enterobacter cloacae complex sp. P15RS
TCTCCCTTTACCATCATAGCCGTAGTGAACCGCAACGCGGTGGCCGTCACTGAGGTGGCTGACTTCAGTAAGCCAGCCGCGTGAGTCGTACTGCCATTCTTCTGCCGGTTCGTCGCTGACGGTGCAGCGCGTCAGGCGGTCTGCACTGTCGTAATGCCACAGGGTGACGAGAGAGTCGTCCTCGCTGCGGGTAAGCTGGCCGG
>NZ_JADBQL010000046.1:1280-2988 GCF_014895905.1 Enterobacter cloacae complex sp. P15RS
TGCCATCCGGATTAACCATGGCCGTCAGGTCGCCCGCAACGCTGTATTCATAACGTGTTTCATGGCCCTGCGCATCCTGCCGGCTGATGAGACGTCCGCGGCTGTCGTACGTGAAATACTGACTGAGCCCTTCTTCCTGATGAATGGCCGTCACCTGACCGAAGCGGCTGTACTCATACCGGGTCTGGTAACCGGAGCAGTCGGTGAAGGTGAGCACCTGGCCGTAACGGTTCCTGACCATAATCTTTTTGCTGCCGGCGGCGTCCTCCATGGCGCAGGGCAGCTCGTCCTGCGGGCCGGCATAACGCCAGCGGGTGGTGGTGCCTTCGCGGGAGGTCTCTTTCGTCAGCCGTCCCTGCCCGTCGTATTCCCGGCGGGTGCGCAGGCCGTCAGGCCAGACCGTGTCCGTCAGCTGACGCTGGTCGCTGTAATAAAAGCGCGTGCTTCTGCCGTCCGGGGCAATAATCTCCGTGACCTGCCCGGACCCGACGTTCAGCCGGTACTGCGTCCGGCGTCCGGCCACATCGGTCTGTGCCAGCAGGCGACCGGCGTGGTCGAATTCACTGAGGGTACTGCTGCCGTCCGCCTGCTCCTTCTTCACCACCCGCTTCAGCCCGCCTTCTCCTTCGGTGTGCAGCACATCCCGGCGGTTCAGGCTGTCGGTAATGGTGACGGTGTGTTTTTCATAGCCGTAGGTGTAGCTGAGTCCTTCGGGGTTATGCTGGGCCACCACCCGCCCGGCGTCATCGTAGCGGTAGGTGGTCTGCGGGCGTCCGGCATAACTGTGGGCCGTCATGCGTCCGGGGTGTTTATCATCATATGTAAAGCTTCGGACCTGCACCCCGCCACGGTCATACACCGCCGCCAGCTCACCGTGCGGGGTGTATGCATAGCGCACCAGCGGCTCTGCGGGCAGGTTGTCCGGGTATACCGGGTCGTGCACCAGCCAGACCGCCTCCAGGCGGACGCCGCTGTCGGGGCCGTAGCCGGAGGCAGGCGGAGTCTGCGGCAGTGTGCTCAGTGCCAGCCGGAAACGGCGGCCTGCGCCGTCGGTGACGGCGGTGATGTGCCCGCTGAGCGCCCCCTGCGCCGCCCGGTGAAAGGTGAGCGTGCGCCCGAAACGGTCCGCCAGCCCGGTCAGGACCCGGTACGGCGGCAGCGGCGCGGGCAGGACCTCATCCGCCGCCGGCACGCGTTCACTCCAGCCCAGGATCCACCAGGGCCCCTGCGGGCTGCCGGTCGCCAGATAGCTGTGCGGGCTTAACCGGATGTCCTCCGGAAGCCGCTGCCACAACCGGTGCAGGGCGTTGCTCTCATGCAGCTTCAGCGCACCACCGCGGGCCAGCCACAGGGACTCGCTGCGGCTGAAGGCGGTCTCACCGGGAGAGAGCGGCTCAAAGCGGATGCTGCGCCCGCCGCTGTCATTAATAATCAGTTCATCATCGCGAAGCTGTAAACGGATATCAAAGGGGGCTTTCCAGCCGGGGCCGAAGACGCCCACCGGGGCAGGCGTCTTCGTCCGGTAGCTGCTGTAGCTGCGGGAAAGGACAAACGGCAGCGGACCCGGCAGGGCGATATCGGTCTCGCCGGGCAGGACCTTGGCGCCCGGCAGGGGATTAACCGGATTGCCCGACGTGATGCCGCCGGGGCAGACCGAGCAGGCGACACCGGTGGGGGCACCGATAAACACGCCTGACGAGCCCTGCAC
>NZ_JADBQL010000047.1:0-235 GCF_014895905.1 Enterobacter cloacae complex sp. P15RS
TGCAGCCGGTCGCGGGTGAAGTCAGCCAGCGGGGTGTTACCCACCTTCACTCCCGCCAGGTACCCGCTGCCGTACGTCAGCCATTCCACCGGGGGAAGCCGGTCGGGGGTGGTCTGATATGCCAGACCCTGCTCGCTGTACGCATGTCTGGTTTCATGCTCCCACAGCAGCGCATTCGTCTGCGGAGCCCGGACCGTCTGCTTCTCGCTGACCATTCTCCCTTTACCATCATAGC
>NZ_JADBQL010000047.1:464-717 GCF_014895905.1 Enterobacter cloacae complex sp. P15RS
GCTGCGGGTAAGCTGGCCGGAGGGGCTGTAACCATAGCGCTGCGTTCTGCCGTCAAAGCCCGTCTCCTGCACCAGCCTGTCCATAACGTCATATGAGAAGGTGGTGGTGGCCCCGTTCTCGTTTGTCAGGGTGGTGATGCGCCCGGCGCGGTCATACTTCAGGCTTCTGGTCAGGCCGCCCTGAGTGCTGCTGAGCACATTTCCCCGTTCGTCATACCGCGTTTCGCTGCGGCTGCCATCCGGATTAACCATG
>NZ_JADBQL010000048.1:0-11523 GCF_014895905.1 Enterobacter cloacae complex sp. P15RS
GTTAAGAATAGTGGTGGGCAAATTGGAAAAATTATACTCAAATAATAATTCAATAAGTTTTAGTAAAAACTAAATCATTTTTGTGATACATATCCACATGTAAGATACAAATAAACAGTACTAAGATCCTCAGAAAGAAAAAAATAGTCATCTATTGTCAGTGGGGCATGAGGATATGCACCAAATCTAGATTTCGGATGAAATGTTTTTATTCTACCTTCGTAATACTCACCAAAATATTTTTCTGTTTCTGGAGCATTAAATGTCTTAGAGATAAACATAGCTGCATCTTTCGAGGTTGGGTTAGATATTCCAACTTCTTTTAGCTTATTTAATATCATATTAAATGAAGCATCAAGTGATATGAATAGAGAATAAATGGCTTCCTCCATAAAATACCCATGAACTAATAACATTCTACTTCTCAGCAAGGTAGATAGGCCTCTAATTAGAATAAAATTATTCACATCAATTTTCTCAAACACTTTTTCCTGTATATTGACATCGAATCCTTGATCTCTTAAATCATATTTTTCCCCATCACTTGTCACTGGAGGAAGAGACAGACCTCTATTGATTTTCCCTATAAATGGATGCCATCCATTAACTCCTGCAGGCATAATTATTGCTTTGATTAATTCTTTTTTTATTTCAGATAGATAGTTAGATACATCACCACTCATTTTCACATAATGGCAGGTTGAAAAAGGATAAATAACTGAATAACCATACATTCTATCAAGGCTTAGCATTATCGACGAGTATAACTTTATTTCATTTATAGAGGCCCATTCCATCTCGGTATAATACCCTTCATCTTCAAATTCAGAGTCAACGAAAGTCACTAAAGGTGTAACCGAAAAACAAATATCCTCGCTAATAAATAGAGCGGAATCATCCATAATAAATGTTTTAATGGGATAAACCCCAAGCGGAGATAATAAACGTACCTGATGGGTGTGATTATCATTTTTTCGATAGGTAAACATCAATTCCATGTCAATCTCAATTTGCGGAGGATAATTTTAAAATTTACGACGTCAGGCAGGTAAGTAGGTTCTTTTCAATGGAACTAACAACTTGGTTTCAATATCAACCTGCTCGTAGTTTTCAACCAACGCACGCACCAAATCGTCGAGTGTCCACAACGTCAGCGGGATCGTTGAACGATCGGCTTCATAGCGAGCATCCTTGCTGAATCCTCCAGTACTGACGTACAACCCGCGATCGTCTTTATGGCGGCCACCGATAAAGCTGCGGATCTGCTGGCTACCCATCTGTTCACGGCGATGCTTCACTTCAACAATAATACGTGGGTTTTCAAAACCGAAACCATCCGGAGAAGCAATAATATCTTTGCCCCTATCCGCGCCAGCAGGTGATACCTGAGTTTTATATCCCATACTGCGCAAAACACCTGCCACCAGATTTTGCATCTCGTCCCAATCAAGTCGATTGATACGATCTTTGATGCCTTCAAAGGCGATCATTTCCATATCGCGTAAGGGGTTAGATACGGCGTCTTCCTCGTTAACTGAACCAAGAACTCCTGGCGTAACGTCAGGTGCAGGTTTTTTCCCCTGCAATAATTCATTCACAGCGAAATCCGGCACACGGAAAACCGTCAGTGTTGAACCCAATGTATTTCTGGTGGCATCACTCAAGTTATCACGATCAATTTCTTCCGTATTCCATTTCACCTGGCGAGCAATGCCCATACCATCTTCAAGCCACTCTGCATGATATTCAAAATCTGAAACGATCTTCCCTAACAGGTAGGTTCGATTAGAGGGGGAATACGTAATGGCCCAGTCACCTTTCTGCATTTCGTTCACAAATCGCCAAATCTGAGAAGTACCAGAACGTGCAGTTCCCGGTTTAATTTGAGGTTCAAGCTCTTGGTATAAATCGAACAACTGTTCTCTGGATAATCCCGGTTTTACATGTGGAGCAAAAGGTGACCACCCTATCGCCGCGACTTGTTTATCACGAAAATCATCATATAGTTTTCCACCATCGCCACGAATCATCCACATTTTGCCAGCCATGATTTTCCCTTCTGAATGAACTTGTTAATCGGCACTTTAGCACAACACAATTAGCTTTACCGGAAGCAAATCAACGTTATGTTATTCGTCTTGAATCAATCAAGCTTTGCGAGCATGATCGCAATAACATCAGCCTGTTACCCGGTTCATTCTTATGATCTCTCCAGAAACGCTGCAAACCGCCATCTCTAACGTCTCTGTCTGGCGTCAGGGTGACGTATGCGCGCCGCATAAACCGCTGCTGCTGTTGTATGTACTGTCGCAGTACAAAGCAGGCCATTCACGCCTGTTTAACTACGGCCTGGAGATCCACGAACCGCTTACTCGCCTGCTGAAAGAGTTTGGCCCCAAGCGACGCACCGGCTATCCCAATATGCCGTTCTGGCGGCTGCGAACAGACGGCTTCTGGGAGATCGCTCACGCAGAAGGTTGTAAACCGCGCAAGGGCAATACTCAGCCGACAAAGAAAGAACTGATTGATAACCAGGTGGCGGGCGGCTTCGATGAAGCGGCTTACCAGCAATTGCTGGCCCACCCTGAGATGATCGACCAACTGGCCCAGAAGATCCTCACCGATCGCTTCCCGGAAAGTATTCAGCGGATCCTGGCCAACCAACTGGGATTCGATTTTATCGATCGCTCCAGGAACCGCGATCCGCGTTTCAGGGATATCGTTCTTCGCGCTTACCACTCACGGTGCGCGTTCTGTGGTTACGATCTCAGACTTGATGGCGCGCTGGTTGGTATTGAAGCGGCGCATATTCACTGGAAAGCGTACGGTGGTCCGTGCGTGGTAAACAATGGCCTGGCGCTCTGTACGTTGCACCACAATGCGTTTGATATGGGGGCATTCGGGCTGGATGAGAGTATGACCATCCGCATCTCCGGCGGCGTCAGTCGCAGTCCGGTGGTAGACCATCTGTTCTGGCAGCGGGACGGCCAGCAGTTATTTTTCCCTTATGACAAAACGCAGTGGCCTGCTGAACAGTATGTCGGCTGGCACCGTAAACAGATTTTCAAAGCCTGAAAATACGCAACGGGCCGTTAAGCCCGTTGTTCGTTACATCACCGCAGTTCTATCACTCTCGCCCGCTCAGCCTGCTTTCGGTAGTGGTCGTATCGCTCCCGGAACCATGCTTGCTGTTCATCACTCATATTACCGGTCACAGCATCGATATCCACTGGCTGGCCCAGGGCGTGCATACGGGCAAAACTGTGTGCCAGAAAATCAAAATTCTTCAATGCGTTTATATCTTGTTGGTTCATTAGCATATCCCTCCAGTCATTGTGTTTACTGTTCAAGGTCATATGCTTTTCTGATTTCAGTATCCGCCTGAAAAAGATCATTTTTTGAGCGATGCGTGCGCATCAATCTGCCTGCGTTCACATTTCAGGAACGACAAAACTCTTCAGCCCCGGTAATGATTTTCCCCTCCCTTTTATCATCCGCGCAGAAAACACTACCGCCAGCCATGCAGTAAGTTCGCCATGTATCCGGAAGGTGCGAACGGCGCAAATGCGCAGGATACACGAACCATTCCATCCCGCAGGGAAATGCCCTGCGAAGGGTGTTCTCTGCTCATTTACAGGAGAAACACCATGTCGTTTTTCGATAAAAAACCGTCGTTAATGCCGGTGGTTATCGCCCCTGATGTCTGGCAATCCGCTGTGGAATTTCCCGCCGACCCGCAGCAGGAGGAAGAACGGCTGGGCAATCTGTTGCTCGCCGTACTGCTGACCCTGCGCACCGCCGGGGCATCCCGCAAGAAAGTCACCTTTACGATCTACTGCCAGCCGCCGCAGGGCGATATGAAAGTCCCTGTCGCATTACCGCTATCACTCAACTATCACGGCCACTATGTGCAGGTCTCGATGGCTGAACAGGCATAACCTCTCCCCGCCGGAGTCGCTTCCGGATGGAGGCAGCTCCGGCTTCTTCCATGAGGATCGCACAATGGACAGAAGCAACGATATCTACCAGAAAGTCACCGACCAGATTATTGCTGAGCTGGAAAACGGCAATGTGCCGTGGCTCCGCCCGTGGCGCGATGGCGAGCCGCCGTTCCCGATCAATGCGTTATCCGGTCGTCCGTATCACGGCATTAACGTGCCGCTGCTGTGGAACAGCGCCGACAAGCAGAGTTTTGCCAGCGACCGCTGGCTGACGTTCCACCAGGTCAGCGCGCTCGGCGGGCAGGTACGCCGGGGGGAGAAATCCTCTCTGGCGGTGTTGTATCTGCCGCGCACACAGGAAGAGATCGATGCACTCGGCCAGCCGTTGCTGGATAAAGACGGCGAGCCGAAGGTGCGGCATTTCGGGATTATTCGTGAATTTCGGCTGTTTAACCTGTCGCAGTGTGACGGCCTGCCGCAGTCGCTGTCCGAGCCGTTTACCCGACCCGCAGAGCCTGTGGAGATAGCCGAAACCATTACGAAGAATAGCGGCGTGACGCTGCGCCATCGCCGCCAGTCGAAAGCGTATTACAAACCCGCGACTGACCTGGTGATGATGCCGCACCCTCAGCAGTTTGAAAGCAGCGAGGCGTACTATGCCACGCTACTGCATGAACTGACGCACGCCACCGGTCACGCTTCACGCCTGAACCGCCCCGGTATTGCCGGAGCAGAACGCACCGAAGCACTCTACGCCGCTGAAGAATTAGTGGCGGAGATGGGTAGCGCCTTCCTGTGTGCCCATTGCGGCATTCAGGGCTGGCTCCAGCACGCCAGCTATATCGGCTATTGGCTGGATATCCTGCGCCAGGACAAGCGGGCAGTGATCCGCGCCAGCGGTATGGCACGCCACGCCAGTGAATGGCTGCTCAACGCTGTACCACAACCCTGTCAGCTTAGCGCCTGACAGCCCACCCGCACGGGGAGTCTTCCCCGCCGGGAAGTTGCTCCCCTTCAATATTCCCCAAAATCATTCGGGTTGCAGGAAGGCGGCGACGCAGCGAATCCCCGGGAGCGTAGACAAACTACGTGACCGGGGTGAGCGAGGAAAGCCAACGCACCTGCGGCCTGAAGGATGAAGGGGAATGAGGAACAATGTATGGGACTCGACATCTTCTTTTTCGAACGGGCAAAAAACGCGCCCGATGAAAGCCAGTACGCCAAGGTGGGTTATTTCCGCAATGTGAACCCGTTACTCAAATGGGTGGATAAACACGTTGGGCTGGTGCGCAACCAGGTGCTGTTAGAAGTCACCAAAGCACATTTGCAGGCGCTTCTGAGTGACCTGCAGAGCCTGACGCCAGATAACTGCGGCGCGGTTTATCCCACGATTGACGGCTTTTTCTATGGATATACCGATTATGGAGAACACTACTGGAAAGACGTTCGCGCCGTCACCCACTGGGTGAAGGAGACGCTGGAGACGTTTGATTTTGAGCGAGACAGGCTGATGTTTTATGCCTGGTGGTAATTTTAAAGTGGCCGACAAAACGTCGGTCACTTTTTATATAAGAAGCATCTTAACCTTTTCAGCTCAGAACCGTTCACTCCTTTTATAACTTATTGAAATATCTTCAATTCAATCTAAATACCAGCTGCTAAAATATAGACGATGCTAATAATAAACAAATCGCTGGAGGTCCACGCTATGGCAGGAAGTAAAGTGAATCTAAAAATTCTGTTCTGGGGCACTATTATTGGGGGATTTATGAGTTCCTTGATAAAGTCCGGAACTGAAGCCAATATGCCACCTCGTATCGCTGGGGAGATATCACCGCCAGCGGCCCATATAGACGCCTGGCTTGGATGGGCAGGGTTCAATTCCCATTCACTGGACTATGTTTACCAGGGTGTAACTATTCCGGGCGCAGTCATGTTGTATCACTGGTTGTTCAGCTTTGCATTCGCCTTTCTCTATATCCTCATCTCTGCATACTGGCCCAAAATCAGGTTATGGTATGGCGCTGCGTACGGGTTAATCATTACTATCGTGATGCATGGTTTCCTTATTCCTGCATTGGGCTTCAGACATCCTGCTTATTTAAATGGTGAAATCGGCTGGTTATGGAACCTTAATGGCTATGAATTATGGAGCGAAATATTAGGCCATATCTGCTGGTCAGTATCGATTGAAATTTGCTTAATTGCCGTTCTGGCTTACTTCGCAAGGCCAATCAAAGGCAAATGGACCATCTGATAACGAAATATTTTAGCGGGGGAATTATCCATTGAGAAGTCAGCAACAATTAAATATTCCACGCAGACAGACAAAATACGCTGCGCGTAAAAGGCCCAAAGGGAGAAACTGCAAAGGAAGGGCGACAAGGGCAAAGGGGCCTGCCCGGAAAGGGGAAATATGCTGAAGTGGCTACAACGACCATCCCGGAGCCAGCCACCTGCGCCAGACGCTGCGCTGCCGGAGGGCTGGTATGCGCCACAATCCGCAGAACGGTTGCTGGCGACGCCGTTACGTCAGTCCTGTTTGCACCAGTTAAGGCAGCTGACCCCGCTGCCGAATACCCTGTTCAATAGCTGGATCCTCACAGCGATTCATAGCTTCGCCGCACTGGTGCAACTGCTGCCCGCCTCACAAAGTCATCACCATTCCATTCCCGGTGGGCTGCTGGATCATTCGCTGGAAGTTGCCTGCAACGCCATCCGGTTGCGCCAGGGTTATCTGCTGCCAACGGAAGCGGGTGCGGAAGAACAAGCCCGGCAGGCCAGTGCATGGACGGTCACAGTGGTCTGCGCGGCATTGCTGCACGACACGGGAAAAATCGCCGTAGATATGGAGGTTCATCAACGTGATGGCACCCACTGGCATCCGTGGCAGGGGAATCTGGCACAACCTTATCGCTGGCAGTACCAGAGCCACGGTCGCGACTATCATCTGCATCCGGCGGCTACCGCAATGCTGATTAATCAGTTGATATCCTCGCCATTACTGGACTGGCTGGCCGGATACCCTGCGGTATTTTCTTCCCTGATTTATCAGCTCACCGGACACTACGAACGGGCTGGCGCGCTGGCAGAACTGGTGCAGCAGGCCGATAAAGCCTCTGTCGCCCGATACCTCGGCGGCGATATCAAAACCGCGCTGGCGCAAAAGCCCTCTTCCTTCCCCCAGCAACTTCTTACAGCCTTGCGGTCGCTGGTACGGAACGAGTACCGGCTCAATAATCCCGAATGTGGATCCGATGGTTGGCTGACGGAGGATGCGCTGTGGCTTATCAGTAAAACCACCGCCGACCGGGTCCGCGCCTGGCTGCTCCAGCATGGCGTCTCCAGCGTACCGGAAAACAATAACCGCCTGTTTGACGAACTGCTGGCACATCAGCTTATTGTTGCCAACGAAGATAAAGCGATCTGGCGCTGCATTATTCGGTCGGATAAGGGCTGGTCGCCCGTTGAACCGCTGACGCTGCTGCGCCTGACACCGTCTGCAATATGGGATCCAGGCGAACAACGTCCCGCCTGTTTTGCCGGTGATGTGACGCCGGTAAGCGAAGCGGAACCCGTCCCTGAACTTAGCGCCCCCACTCAACCGTTGTCGGAGATAGCAGACGACCCGAGGCTTGGTGACAATAATAATTTCCTGCAGTGGCTGAAGAACCACACCAGTCCTTCAGCCACGGTGAATACCCGGAACGGCAAGGTACATGTGGTGGAAAACCATCTTTTCTTGATTTCGCCGGGGATCTTTAAGATATACGCATCAGAAACTACTGGAGACACCGGCGACGGCTGGAAGCTGGCACAGCGAATGTTTCAGGAGTCAGGGCTGGCCCTGCGCTGTAATGATGACAGTTTTATCTGGACCTGCGAGGTTCGGGCTCCACAAAAGAAAAGTAGTCAGTTGAAAGGGTTCCTGATGGAGGATCCGGGGCTGGTGCTTGGAGAGAAAATGTCGGTGAATAACCCGTGGCTGAAGCTGGTACCCGCTCTGGAATAACCATGATGACCTCATAGGGTCTTCGCTGCTCCTTGCAAAACTGTATGCACAACGGCCAAAAGCGCAATAACACCAGAGCGAGCGTAATAATTATTTCGTATTATTTAATTTCCGAGGATTAAATTAGGTTAACAGTACGAATAAATATTAAAAACACCACTAGCTAATCAAATGATATTGATAGAAAAATCCAGCCCAGACACGCCAGAATCTTTGTATCTTATCGAAATGCTATCCGCGACGCTGGCTGAGATTACTGGTGATAGCGGAAAGACTAACTTTAACGTCGATACCATGAAATCTGATCGAGCGCTGTGGGTAGTGGCAAAAGATGAAAATGGCGAGGCTATCGGTTGCGGGGCGATCCGGCCAATATCTGAAGATATTGCCGAATTGAAAAGAATGTTTTCCGTCAATAAAGCATCCGGAACAGGTACAGCATTGCTCCGGAATCTTGAAGGTGAAGCAAAGTCGCTTGGATATAACGAAATCAGGCTAGAAACCCGTAAAGCTAATACCCGCGCAGTTGCTTTTTATGTAAAGCATAACTATCAACGCATCGCTAACTATGGCCCATATGTGGGTAAAGATGAGGCTGTTTGCTTCTCAAAGCACTTATCTCTGAAGGAGAAAAGCATCAGTGCAGCGGTAGAGTAACGTAGCGGCAGAGAAACCGCGCTTCATGCTGATTGTCCAGCCGCACCTGAAAGACATCGTGTGTATCCTGCTCGAATGCGTATTCGCGCCACGCCAGCAGCCCCTGTTGGTTCATGCGGATAATAATCTGATCGGGCGTTTCGCCCTGATTCAATGCTTCGACTACCTGTTGCAGGGGAAGCGGTAGCGTCTGAGCAGGCCACATCACTTCAACGCTCACGAGCTGGCGGTGTGTCCGGGGTGACATCGGTAGTTTCCTCCATGGCTAGAATTTAGCGGTTAATTAGCCATGAAATAGGGGCATTTTTTGCGGTTGCAAGGTTTGCCGAGAGACCTCATTTAAAGGTCGATATATCTCAGATAGTGAAGTCTCTTCCCAGGCAAATCCAGATAGTCTGCACCAAGCGTCTGAGGATATGTCGATAAAAAGCATTTTTTTAAACATATAGCCAAAACATGTTTATGCCATCGACACGTTACGGCGATATGTCGATAAAACACGATTTTTTAAACATGATGCCGTGACATGCTTAAGCATCGACATATGATGTCTATATGTCGATGAAATCGGTTTTTATAAACATATGAACTGGAATCCCGAAGCCCCTTACAACGATCTGCCACAACTGCCGCCTGATCAGCAGCAGATAGAAACACGCAATGTACTAAAAGCGTGTATAAATGCGCGCGCGGCAATTGCAGAGCTGAAAACGGCGGGTGAGTTGATCCCCGATCAGGGATTGTTGATTAACATTCTCCCGATGCTGGAAGCGAAAGATTCCTCACGCATTGAGAACATCGTAACGACCAACGATCAGCTCTTTCAGTATGCTGATCGTGCAGACGGAGCAGATCCAGCAACCAAAGAAGCATTGCGCTATCGTACGGCGCTTTATGATGGTTATACCCATCTTGAGGTCTATCCACTTTGCACAAACACCGCAATCGCTATCTGTACCAAATTACGCGCAGTTCAGACCGATATAAGAAAAACACCGGGCACGGTACTGCGCGATCAGAATAACAGCGTGGTATATACCCCCCCCCGTGGGTGAAGATACCATCCGTAACTTATTGGCGAACTGGGAGCAGTTCATACATGGCGATGATGATTTAGATCCCTTGGTGAAAATGGCTATTGCGCACTATCAGTTTGAGTGTATCCACCCTTTTCCGGACGGGAATGGACGAACAGGTCGTATCCTGAATATTCTTTACCTGATTCAAAATGAATTGCTTTCACTGCCTATCCTGCACCTGTCCCGCTTTATTCTGGAGAGACGTAGTGATTATTACACGCTCTTGCGTAGGGTAATAGAGGAAGGAGACTGGGAATCATGGATATTATTTATGCTGGAGGCCGTAGAAAACACGTCCCGATGGACGACTGACAAGATTGCGGTCGTACGGGCATTGATGGCAGAAACGATCGAGTATGTACGTGAGAAGCTGCCAAAAATTTATACCTATGAACTCATCCAGGTGCTCTATGCGCAACCGTATTGCCGGATCGATAACCTTGTTGAACGAGGTATCGCTAAACGCCAGACGGCATCAGTGTACCTCAAACAGTTGGTAGATATAGGCGTGCTGGAAGAAATGAGCGTTGGTCGTGAAAAGCTGTTTATCAACACCAGGTTGGTACAGGAATTTAATCAGTAAAGCTTATTGGTTAGTGTTAGTTCAGATATTTGCCGGAACTAATGATGACCTTAGCAAAACCTGACATTAATGGCGATGTGATACCTGAAGCAGGCATGATTAATATCTTATTGTATTGATAATCATTTTATCATACAAAGCTAAGTCAATTAGATTGAAAACCATATTAACATTAGATGATATATGAATAAAATCCATAGAGATTTATATTCTAGGAACCAATAAGAAATTCATATAAAAGCAGCTCCTTTCAAAGCTGCTTTTTACACTTAGTTTTTTGGGAGCTTGCTTAAAATATCTTCAATCCCTGATTGCTTATACCTAACATTATCAAAAAGGTCATTAAGGACAGAAAATCTTTCTTTATACTTCCATACCTCAAGATTATTATCATCAAGGATGCAAAGAACGATTTGAGACGTCCAGTAAAACTCATCGACATCTGTATAATATCTATACTTCTCTTCATAGATCCCAAACTTAGTTCCATTGAAATTAACGCTAAAAAATAGAGGTATATATGAATCCGAACCATGAATGATATTATAAGGAGCATCATCTCTCCTCCAAGATATACTTCCATTCAAGGTGTATCTATTTAATTGCGTGATCAACTGTATAATATTATCACTCATGATCTCGTCCATCCTAAATCTAAATTTATTTGTTCTAAGTGCATAATTACACTGCTTAACTCTGATTGAATTCCCCATAATCCTTCAATGTCGAGATGTCTGGAGCTAAGCATTCTAGATAATTTTTCATCTGTTACTGAAAGTAACCATTTTGATATTGGAGGGCTTGAATATTTAAACTGATTTTTATCAAGTTCCAACTTCCGTTTAACATCTTCCAATATTATTATTGTTGAGTGAACAGAAGCGGAAACTGCGCTTTTTTTCTTATTACTAGTATTGTCTTGTTCAAATTCAGAAAGAAGTTTTGGTAAATCTTTATTTTGATCCTGAAGCTTTGAAATCAGTTCAGGAAGTCTAACTTTAACGAGATATTTATTTTCTATATCTGCCACTCTGATATATACCAAGATTGTATATATGCCACCAACGATCGATGCAAATACTGACAACCAAGTTAGAACAGTTCCGAAATTTGCCCACGAAAATATTTCCATTTTATTGTCCATAAATTAACCACGCCAATAAGCCTTGTACAATTTGAACTAAAATACTCTCTTCATAATAGTGCAGAAATCAATATCCAAAGGTGATTGTAACGACACTAAAACCAAAT
>NZ_JADBQL010000049.1:0-4187 GCF_014895905.1 Enterobacter cloacae complex sp. P15RS
CCCGCAGGGCTTGCGCCATGCGGGCTTTCAGGACTTCATCGGATGACTCTGGTAATCACCGATGGAGAATTTTGGTGGGCTGGCGGAGTCTGAATTAATCCATTAAATACATATTTTTATTGGAGATTTATCAATTCAATTTTCATCGGTATACCTAAGCGTATACCAATGGCGATTTGTTGCAGTGTCGCCTGAGTTTAAGCAAACTTGTTTTTCGAATGGACCACATCAAGAAAAAAGTTTTTTTGCATTTAACTGTTCACACTGTTCACCTTTGATTTTTTACAAGTAATTTCATGCGGTTAGATGGTGAACATACGGTGAAGAGTGAACAGTGGACTGTTCACTCTTAAGTTATGTTTAGGGAGTAAAAGACCGGCTGTTGCCATCTGAGGTCGGTTAAGCCGCTGCGGGTTTGTCTGCCTGTAGCTACTTCGAAGAAAGGGCAAGTCTGCGCACAGTCATCAGGAAATTGAATGGGGTTGAATCCCACAACTCAGGTGAAAAATCAAATCCATACCGGCTTTTGAACTCCTCATCCAGCCTGTCTCCGTAAAGCGCAAGGAAAGAATCGACCTCTTCGGCTAACTCTTTTAACATCCAGTCGGGAGCTGTTTTTTTATAGAGTTCAACCGTGCCTTCAATAGTATCCTCTCCCTCATTTATGAGGTCATGATCCTGATTGAAATAACCCTGAATCAGCTGATCAAGATGATAGAAACTTTGCATAATCCACCTATCCTATGGGGTCGGGAATGCTGTAAGGATATAGTAAGGTTTTCCGTTATACTCTTGCAGTTCGATAACAATCCTCACTCCACGCATGCTAATGCGCTGTGTGCTGCCTCGCGTGAATCCATACCCAACCTCCTGACCGGCAGGATAATTGATTGTAAGGCGTCCACCGTTTTTACCACCTCCGAGTAAGGATTTGATATTTGCCCGGTTAAGATAGACTGCCCTCGAAATAACATTTTCAGCAACATTTAAATCTTTAAATGTTGAAGACATAACAAGTCGCTTATTTTTCTCGAATCGGGCAAGTAACTCACTGTCAGTTTTTCCGACATGATTTGCGAGTGTATGCCCGCCGGGTTTGAGACCCGTAACTGATTCATGCTGGATCAATTTGATGCGACCAGCTTTAATTGCAGCTACACGGACGGCACCAATAGCAGCTGCAAATCCAAGCGGAACGGCTATATCAACTGTCATGCCGATATTGAGGGCGGTGTCTTCATCAGCACCAAGTTCTCTTGCTGCGCTCACAGCAATCTGCCAGGTGGCTGAGCGTGTATCACGACCGGTTATCACCTGTCTGGCTGCGCTTTGAACAGCGTCAAGACTATGTGCACCAACAACCACACATCCCGCTTTCGTTAGTCCTGTTGGTTCTGGCGCGATACATAGTGCTGTGGCACCGGCCATTTCTACCGCTCCGAGTAAAACACCAAGTCCACCCAACAATCGGTTACTCAGTGTTTCCGCCTCTGTGACGCTCTTATCTGAAAGCACCGCCGCCAGTTGTACCGGCGACATAACAACGACCATTCCACCTTCTTCCATAACAGTATCCCATTCCCCCATATCCTAACTCGATAATAGCCAAAACTTTCTTCGGTTGATAAGAGTAAATTCTTAGCCTTACTTATTTATTTAATCTCCTTATATTCGGCTGATATAAAAAGACCGGCTGTAGCCGGTCTGGAGTGGGTTATGTCGCTGCGGGTTCATCGCATTTCGGCAGCCAGTCGGTATCTGTCCGATAACGTCAAACAGCGCTATCACCAGTGCATGAACATCGAATGCTCGGCCACGTTCCGCACGCTTGGATCCATCGACGGGGTTATTCGTTCACCGGCAACAGAGCCGGTTATCCCTGCACCCGCACCGGCGACCACCGTTAACCGTGCCGGTGCGTAAGCACGCCCAGTCATCAGGAGAAACATACGTGACCACACTGACGCTACAGAAAGCCTTTGAGGCCTGTCAGGCAAACAAATCTGCCTGGCTGCAACGCAGGGAAGAACTGACGCAGGCCGAGCAGGCATACCGCGAACAGCTTGCCGGCAGCGGCCACAGCGGCCGGAGCCTGCAAACGCTGCGCGAGATTATCGACGTGAAAAAGTGGGGAATTAATCAGGCTGCCGGTCGCTATATCCGTTCGCATGAGGAGGTGCAGCGCATCAGCATCCGCGACCGTTTAAATGATTTTATGCAGGCGCACGGCGCGGAAGTGGCCGCCGCCCTGGCCCCTGAGCTGATGAATTATTCCGGGCAGCATTCCGCCGTTCAGCGCTGCGCCATGCAGCACTCACTCGATTATCTGCGCGAGGCGCTACAGCTCTGGCTGGTCGCCGGTGAAAAAATCAATTATTCGGAGCAGGACAATGACATTTTAACGGCCATCGGATTCAGGCCTGACGCGGCTTCGCGCGTTGATAGTCGTGAAAAATTCACACCTGCACAAAATCTGAATTACACCCGCCGTCGCGCAGAACTGGCCGTGCAGTAGTCCACTTAAAAATCCCCCGAAAATCCCGCCATTTTTACGTATAACAGCCATGCATGCATAAGGTGCATGGTTTTGCATGCGTTTTACAGACACTGAATCCCCCGCCAGCGCCAGCACTGGCGGGCCCTGAGGCCGTTCATGCACCTGCATTAAAAGCGCCCCCTTAAGCGGGCAGGCGTGGCGGGGAGAGCATTGCGCGCAAACATTGAAGAGCTCAATTTTTTCAAAGATTGAGAACGTAACTGAGTCTGCACGATTGATCTACGAAACTAAGTTAGCATTGTAATCGGCAAGTGAAATGTAAAATGCTATTGGCCTGAATTTATTTTTTTGACTTTTAGATGATGTTATTGAGGTTTTTTTAATGCCATTGGCTTTGATAAATGTTTGTGAAATAGGTCTTTACTAGCCGCGTTAACATGATTTGATGGATTTACGTGTGTTCGCTGAAAATGAAATTGCAACTTGTTTAAAATGTAATGCTATCCTTTTTATAACTCGTCACAAAGATTGGATGTTAATTTGGTTTGCTTATTTAATGTTTTTGCGACGTAATTTCAACATAAGAAGAAGCAAACCATTCTACAGGTTTTTTGTTTTTCAAATCATCCCCATCAAAATTGTCATCTGGGGTTGATCTGAATGTGATATAGTAAACACCTGGCTTATTTAATCCAACGATATAGCTAAGAGTTTTTTCTGCTCCGATCAAAACATGAGTCTTGGGTAATGACTTACTTTTGGATTCTGGAGAGTTTTCTTTATCTCTCAAAACGGTATAAAGATTAGGTGTAAAAGATTGAGATTGCTCAACCTTATCGCCATTCGCACTCACTTTATATACAGTTAAAGCACCTTTAGATGTTTCAAAAGATAATGGGCGTTTACCGTTGTTTTTTATGGTTACATTAATAATCATTCCTAGTTGGGTTTTTAATGGAGTTACATTTATGGCAATGCTGCTAGAGTCGGTGCCCTTAATTTGCTCTTTTATTTGTTTTAATTCTTCGTTGGCCTTTTTTAGTTGGAGTTCCGCATTGTTAGCCATTTGCAATGCATTAAAGGTATACAAAGCCCACGCGCCACCAATTATGATGGCTAGCGAAATGACTATGTAATGGATACCTGATAAAAAATTATTAGATTTATCATGGTTATCCCACCATTTTTTTATGAACCCCATCGTTACCCCTTAAATGCCTTCAAAGTCATCAGGTTCTACATCATCATCATAGCGTTTTTTCTGAGGATTTGCGGGTTTATTTTTCTTGTTTAGTTTCTGTACAGGGACTTTTAGTGCTAATCCGCTTTTCACTTCCTCAAAGTTTTCATCATTTTTTACTTTATTAATTAATAAAGATATTGAATCGTAATTGTTGTCAAAAAATAGTTTGTCGTTGTCATCTGCGAAAGATGGCTCAATGTTGAACATGATAAGAAATGTGCAGACAACTAATAGGCTTTTTTTACGATTCCCGGACGTTTTTGCCCAAAGGTCTCCAGGGGAAAGAAAAACCTGCTGTGTCGTTACTGTAAATGTCCTATTTTTGCGTAACTCTTTATATGTATTTTCAAAGAGTTCTATTAATTCTTTATTATCGAAATCTAAGTTGTCATTGTAGGCGATTGTTTGAGCAATGGCTTCAATTTTATTTATGATTATGGAATATTG
>NZ_JADBQL010000049.1:4241-7784 GCF_014895905.1 Enterobacter cloacae complex sp. P15RS
ATTATGGAATATTGCGCAATGTCAAGATTGTTAATTCCTTCTGTTTGCTCAATGCGTGAGGAGATATAAGCTTCATTGTCTGAAATAAATGCAACAGATAACCAGTGGTTAAGTTCTTTCCAATGTTCGTTTGCTGAGAAAACAGTTTGGTTAGCTCTAAAGCTATTATTTATGGCTAACGGGAGTTTATCACGGAACTGCGTTTTTCCCCACTCAACATTTCGTCTAAGACTAAATTTAAGCAATTTTTCATCTGTGGTCCCATCAACATTGAGTAATGTTACATTTTCTATTTCTTTATAAGGTTTAGATGTGATTTTACCGACAATTATTCTCTTCGCATCGAGGGTGATAATTATATCCCCGATCGACATTTCATTAATGAAACGTAAAACTTGACCGGCTTTATTAGATGCAGATGCAAGTGTTTCCTTTTTCTCAAGCAAAGTGTTTTTGTAATTATGAACGAGTTTAATCACTTCCTCTTTATTGCTGAGGGTCTGATTGCTAAATTCCATAGCATCAATGTGCCCAATAGCTGCTATAGAGTTATGAACAAAGTGGTCATAAAACATGCCACCATCACCAGAGCGAACGACCCAAAATTTTGAATCTTTAGGAATATCTTGAATGTACATTTCAAATCCTTGCTATGTGTCTCAAATGAACAAAACTACCAAAATCGGAGATGGGTCACTTGTTTCCAAAAGATGAGAACTGCGATACACATTGCTTCCCCCACCATTCCATCAACTCTTCACGCTGTGTGAGATAAACTGAACGGTTGTACGCGCGTCGAACTTCGTTCTTATCAATATGAGCAAGTGCAGCTTCAATCACATCAGGGTTGAATTCAAATTCATTCATTGCCGTGCTGGCTATTGAGCGCATCCCGTGGGCAACAAGTTTACCCCCATAACCTATACGCTTCAAAGGAGCATTCGCCGTTTGACTGTTCATAGGTTGCTTCGGGTCACATCTGCTGGGAAAAATGAACTCTCGATGGCCACTAATTGGCTTCATGACATACAAAATATCTAGTGCTTGTGATGAGAGGGGAACAATGTGTTCTCGCTTTGCCTTCATTCTTTCGGCGGGAATCGTCCAGAGTTTGGCATCGAGATCGATCTCGACCCACCGCGCACCAGAAGCCTCAGAAGGGCGTACTATGGTCAGAAGCTGCCACTCGAGAAGACAACGAGTCGTAACAGACAGATTTGACATGACCAGAGATCGCATCAGCTTGGGCAACTCTTCTGGTCGTAGCGTGGGCATATTCTGCTTTTTGGGTTTCTCAAATGCCATTCCAACTCCTGACGCCGGATTTGCATCAATCAGGCCGGTATTCACCGCGTAAATCATTATCTCGTTA
The DNA here is from genome assembly GCF_014895905.1 of Enterobacter cloacae complex sp. P15RS. Taxonomy (NCBI): domain Bacteria; kingdom Pseudomonadati; phylum Pseudomonadota; class Gammaproteobacteria; order Enterobacterales; family Enterobacteriaceae; genus Enterobacter; species Enterobacter cloacae complex sp. P15RS. The sequence goes on from NZ_JADBQL010000049.1 coordinate 5,614, forward strand.
ATACGCTGTACTAAGCGCCTAACTGTCTCCAGAGCTCCACGCGCTTTGATTGATTCTAATGCTTCAACAATTGTTCTGGCCTTAATCTCCTGAACGGGTATCGCGCCTATAGCAGGGAAGACATCTTTATCTAATGAACGCCAGATATCTTTCGCATAATCTTCTGTAACGCTTCTGCTTTTAATCTGGAACCAATTAGCTGCCACAGTTGAAAAAATGCTGTCTAACTCAATCTGGCGTTGTTCTGACGCTTGTTCCTGTTGCTGTTGTGGATCCATGCCTTGCGCGAGGGTGGTCAAGTGCTGGTCGCGTATCTGACGAGCTACTGCGAATGTAAGGGCAGGGTATGAGCCGAGACTCAAATTTGTGCGGCTGCTGCTTCCCGGTCGTTGATAACGGAAGCGCCAGAGTTTTTTACCGGAGGTTTTGACGAGTAAAAACAGACCATCACCATCATGCAGGGTGAAATCTTTTTCGCGAGGTTTCGCTTTGAGTATTTCGTTGTTAGTGAGGGGGCGTGTGATGCGCGCCATGTCTGGATTCCTTCCATAATTGGTACACGTTTAATGGACCACAGTATAGCGTGTACCTAAATGTGTACCAATTTCCTCTGGATTTAGCCGGATGTTCTGGGACAACGACAGATACAAAAAAGCCCGCAGGGCTTATGCCGTGCGGGCTTTCTGTACTTCACCGGACAAATCCGGATCATTATTTGGTGGAGCTGGCGGGAGTTGAACCCGCGTCCGAAATTTCTACATCCTCGGTACTACATGCTTAGTTTGTCTTTACATTCGCACGTCAGCTGCGGACAAACACGCCACTAACGAACTAGCCTGATTAGTTTTAACGCTTCAACCCCAGGCAGGGCTTCCACGCGATCTCTTTTGGGTTTGACCTCTCTTTGATCCCCGTCTTAAGAGCGGAAGCTAGGGAGAGAGGGCTCTTAGCAGGTTATTAAGCTGCTAAAGCGTAGTTTTCGTCGTTTGCGACTATTTTTTTGCGGCTTTTAACGAGGCAAACCGCCCCTCGGCATGCACCTTGGGTTTCGCAAATCCCGTCGAATCCAGAATCAGCCCCAATAGTGTTGAACTCAGTATACCAGATTTCACGTCCTCGATACCAGCCCGAAACGCTAACTTATTGAATAGTACAATAAGTGCGCAGAATCAACGTCCTGCGTTTTTCATAATACGTGCTTTGTCGAGCTGCCACTCGCGTGCTTTCAAGTCTGTACGCTTGTCGTGCTGTTTCTTACCTTTCGCAACGCCGATTTTCACTTTGCACCAGGCGTTTTTCCAGTACAAAGAGAGCGCAACCACGGTAAAGCCTTCACGGTTGATGCGTCCGTAAAGGGATTCCAGTTCGCGCTTGTTCAGCAACAGCTTGCGGGTGCGGGTTGGATCGCAGACGTAATGTGAAGAGGCAACGGTCAGCGGCGTAAAGTTCGCGCCGAACAGGAAGGCTTCACCGTCTTTCAGGATCACGTAGCTGTCGCCAATGTTGGCTTTCCCGGCACGCAGCGATTTTACTTCCCAGCCCTGCAACGCAAGGCCGGCCTCGAATTCTTCTTCGATGAAATACTCGTGGCGAGCACGCTTGTTGAGCGCAATGGTCGCCGAACCAGGTTTATGTGCTTTTTTCTTCGTCATAAGTGTCGTAAAGCCGTCGGTAATCTGATTTTAAAAAGTCACCTCATTGCGTCCTGTGAGGTCTAACGCGCTATCTTAGCACGAGATAAGGCTTAGCGTTTTTTTAACAGGTGATAAATGTTATTATTTGTCTGTTGTGTGACCATGGAAAATGCTATGCCTCAGATTAGCCGTACTGCGCTTGTTCCCTACAGCGCGGAACAAATGTATCAGTTAGTGAACGACATTCAGTCCTATCCGGAATTTATACCGGGTTGCACCGGGAGCCGGGTGCTGGAATCCGGCCCGACGCAGATGACTGCGGCCGTGGATGTCTCCAAAGCGGGGATCAGCAAAACGTTCACCACGCGCAATACCCTGACGAGCAATCAGAGTATTTTGATGCATCTGGTGGATGGTCCGTTTAAAAAACTGATGGGAGGGTGGAAGTTTACGCCGCTGAGCGCGGACGCCTGCCGCATTGAGTTCCATCTGGATTTTGAATTTACCAATAAGCTGATCGAACTGGCGTTTGGCCGT
>NZ_JADBQL010000049.1:7798-8237 GCF_014895905.1 Enterobacter cloacae complex sp. P15RS
TCTTTAAAGAGCTGGCCTCGAATATGGTTCAGGCGTTCACCACGCGCGCCAAAGAGGTTTACAGTGTCGCATAAGATTGCTGTTGAGGTGGTGTATGCGCTGCCGGAGAAGCAGTATTTGCAGCGCGTGATGCTGGAGGAGGGTGCCACCGTTGAGGCGGCTATCCGCGCTTCCGGCATTCTTGAGCTACGCAGCGACATTGATCTGGCGAAGAATAAAGTCGGCATCTACAGCCGTCCGGTTAAGCTTGGGGATGTACTGAAAGAGGGCGACAGGGTTGAGATTTATCGCCCTCTGATTGCCGACCCGAAAGAGCTGCGTCGTCAGCGAGCGGAGAAATCCGGTAAGTAGCGCTTTCTTTTCCCCGGTGGGGCTGCGGTATGAACCGGAAACATGGGTAACACTTTAGACCGGATACATGGGTAACAGTTATAACTGG
>NZ_JADBQL010000005.1:0-87438 GCF_014895905.1 Enterobacter cloacae complex sp. P15RS
GATGAAAAAATCTTAAAGGCATATAACGCCGGGAAGATTACCTGTTTACTCCGCAAATAATAATTTTTATTTTGTATCTGTCACTGTAATTTATTCACGGCATCAATCATCATTTCAGCCGCATTATTTGGTTGAGATTTTACTTAACCCGTAACAATTATATTTTATTCATCCGCCATCAGAGTGATTTAGCATGGGACACCTTTCCAGTCCGGAAAGTTCACGAAGTAATAAAAAATAACCGCAAAGGAATAATCCAAATGCAAAGAAAAGTACTGGCACTGATGATCCCCGCTTTGTTAATGGCTGGAACCGCTCACGCAGCTGAAATTTATAATAAAGACGGCAATAAACTGGATCTGTATGGCAAAGTCGATGGTCTGCATTATTTCTCTGACGACGCGTCGAAAGATGGCGACCAAACCTATATGCGTCTGGGTTTTAAAGGTGAAACCCAAATCAACGACATGATGACCGGCTACGCGCAGTGGGAATATAACATTCAGGCAAACAACACCGAAGGTTCTGACAATCAGTCATGGACGCGTCTGGCCTTCGCGGGTGTGAAGGTGGGCGACTATGGCTCCTTCGATTACGGCCGTAACTATGGCGTACTGTACGACGTAGAAGGCTGGACCGATATGCTGCCTGAATTTGGTGGCGACTCTTACACTTATGCCGACAACTTTATGACCGGTCGTGCCAATGGCGTTGCGACCTACCGTAACACCGACTTCTTTGGTCTGGTGCAGGGCCTGAACGTTGCGGTGCAGTATCAGGGTAATAATGAAGATGCCAGCAACAATCAGGAAGGCACCAACAATGGTCGCGATGTGCGTCATGAAAACGGTGATGGTTACGGTATCTCCGCTACCTATGATTTTGGCATGGGCTTCAGTGCGGGCGCCGCATACGCCTCTTCTGACCGTACCAACGATCAGGTAAATTACACCACTGCGGGCGGCGACACTGCGGATGCATGGACCGCAGGTCTGAAATACGATGCCAACAATATCTACCTGGCGGCAATGTATTCCGAAACCCGTAATATGACGCCGTACGGTGACAATGCGGATGCGGTAGCAAATAAAACGCAGAACGTAGAAGTCACTGCGCAATATCAGTTTGACTTTGGCCTGCGTCCGGCTATTTCGTATTTACAATCTAAAGGCAAAGATCTGGGCAATGGCCAGGACGATAAAGACCTGGTGAAATATGCTGACGTAGGTGCTACCTACTATTTCAACAAAAATATGTCCACCTATGTTGATTATAAAATCAACCTGCTGGATGAAGATGACTCATTCTACAAAAACAACGGCATTGGTACAGATGACGTTGTCGCATTAGGCCTGGTTTATCAGTTCTAATGGTATCAGCCCGCAGAAATCTGCGGGCTAACGTTTAATGATGTTTCGCTTCTTCTTTACGGAATGAGAGATAACCAACCACCCCGCTGTCGCCATCCATGGGATGATTTACCCCATCCATCACCGCCACTTCCGGGAAGTCGAATGGCGTGACATTTTCCAGGCAGGCGACATTGACACCGTATTCGTTGGGATTGGAGCGTCGTTGATGGAACGTGTAAATACCGCAGACCGAGCAGAAGAAATGGCGCGCTGTGCCCGTGTTAAAGCGGTACTCCGTGAGCCTGTCCTCCCCCTTTGTCACCTTAATGCCCGTCAACGGCGCAGATACGACTACCGCCCCACGCATACGACAAAATGAGCAGCTACAGCGGCGTGCGGTATTCAGGCCGTCTGTCAGCTCAACGGTAAACTGTACCGCCCCACAATGGCACTGTGCTTGCCGAATTTCAGCCATCGCTTAAACCCCTTTTCTCACTAACTCAGCTGCTTTTAAAAAGACTTCATCTTCGACACCATCCCCCTTCTGCCTGCCGAGCCTGACCAGCTCATCGACAATACTTTGACGGTTGATGATCTTCTGTGATGAAACCAGCCCAATAACGGCGGCACCAATCGCCAGCCCAACTAATCCTGTCTGTTCGTCTTTATTCTTCATGGTATCGTAGATAATGGAAAGCTAAGAGGTGCTGTACATTTTGTTAAAACCGCCTTCGTGAAGGCGGCTTGTCATCACTCTGGATCTTTATCGCCCGATTCAGGCGCTGAGCCAGGATCGTCTTTGGACTTACTTCCATCCTTCTCCGGATTATCCGGGATGGGGTTAAAATCAGGATGGTCACCATTAACTGGTCGGTCAGTCATTTTCACCTCCGTTTTATTACTGCGTAAGCTTTAAGTGTAGACAACCCATTCGCCTTGTGGGACTCAATTGTAAAACGTGCTGGCATTCGTCGCTGCAATCCGTACCATACACGGCACACTTTCGCATGCTGGTTTTTACCAGCAGCCGCAAACCCGTCTTTTATTGCTAACCAGATGGGGCACGATAATGCGCAGATGGTGTATGAAATCTATGCTACATGCAGAGAAGAGATGAACAGCGAACAGGTGGAAAAGCGGGATACGAAGCTGACGCTTTGAAATCGTTTTCCTCGCCTTGTGCCCCATTTGAGATCTGAGTAACAAATAAATGCAAGAAAATCAAGAAATTAACAAGAAAGAACAGTACAACCTGAATAAACTGCAAAAGCGACTGCGCCGCAACGTGGGCGAAGCCATTGCAGACTTCAACATGATTGAAGAAGGCGATCGCATCATGGTCTGCCTGTCGGGCGGTAAAGACAGCTATACCATGCTGGAGATCCTGCGCAATCTTCAGCAAAGCGCACCGGTGAACTTTTCCCTGGTCGCGGTTAACCTCGATCAGAAACAGCCGGGCTTCCCGGAGCATATTCTCCCCGAGTATCTGGAGAACCTGGGCGTTGAGTACAAAATCGTTGAAGAGAACACCTACGGAATCGTTAAAGAGAAGATCCCAGAGGGCAAAACAACCTGCTCGCTCTGCTCACGTTTGCGTCGCGGCATTCTGTACCGCACCGCAACAGAACTGGGCGCAACCAAGATTGCACTTGGTCATCACCGGGACGACATCCTGCAAACGCTGTTTTTGAACATGTTCTACGGTGGCAAAATGAAGGGCATGCCGCCGAAGCTGATGAGCGATGACGGCAAACACATTGTGATCCGCCCACTCGCCTACTGCCGCGAGAAAGACATTGAGCGTTTCTCTCAGGCTAAAGCCTTCCCTATTATTCCGTGCAACCTGTGCGGCTCACAGCCGAACCTGCAACGTCAGGTCATTGGCGACATGCTTCGTGACTGGGATAAACGCTATCCGGGCCGTATCGAAACCATGTTTAGCGCGATGCAGAACGTGGTGCCTTCGCACCTGGCCGACGTTGAGCTGTTCGATTTCAAAGGCATTAACCACGGTTCAGAAGTAGTGAATGGCGGGGATCTGGCCTTTGACCGCGAAGACATCCCGATGCAGCCTGCCGGCTGGCAGCCGGAGGAAGAAGAGGCACAGTTCGATGAACTGCGCCTGAACGTGGTGGAAGTGAAATAACCTGACAGCGTCTCAGGCATTGCTTCTGAGACGCTTTTTTCCTTACTTCAGCAGCCGAACGCGGCAGGTTTTCCCTTTAATCTTCCCGCCCTGCAACTGTTTCCAGGCCTTGTGGGCAACCGACTGGCGAACCGCGACGTAGACATGTGCAGGATGGACCGTGATCTTGCCAATATCTGCCCCGTCGAGACCGATATCTCCTGTTAACGCCCCCAGAACGTCACCGGGACGCATTTTGGCTTTTTTACCGCCGTCGATGCAAAGCGTAGCCATTTCCGCCGCCAGCGGAGCAACGCTGGTGTTCACTGGGGCATTTACCCAGTTGAGCTTCAGTTGCAGCATTTCCGCAAGAATATTGGCGCGCTGCGCCTCTTCAGGTGCGCAGAAGCTGATAGCGAGACCGCTGTTACCCGCACGCGCGGTACGTCCGATGCGGTGGACATGCACTTCCGGATCCCATGCCAGTTCGAAATTCACCACCAGCTCAAGCGATTTGATATCAAGGCCACGGGCTGCCACATCCGTTGCAACCAGCACGCGAGCGCTGCCGTTTGCAAAACGCACCAGCGTTTGATCGCGGTCGCGCTGCTCCAGATCGCCATGCAGCGATAACGCGCTCTGCCCGGCATCGTTCAGGGCATCGCACACCGCCTGACAGTCTTTTTTGGTATTACAGAACACTACGCAGGACGCCGGCTGGTGCTGGCTCAACAATTTTTGCAGCAGTGGAATTTTGCCCTGTTGAGAGGTTTCAAAGAACTGCTGCTCTATCGCCGGCAAGGCATCGACAGTATCGATTTCAATGGTCAGCGGATTTTTCTGCACACGCCCGCTAATCGCCGCAATGGCCTCAGGCCAGGTGGCAGAAAAGAGCAGCGTCTGACGTGTGGCCGGGGCAAAGCGGAGCACTTCGTCAATCGCATCGCTGAAGCCCATATCCAGCATGCGGTCAGCTTCGTCCATGACCAGCGTTTGCAGTGCATCGAGTGACACGGTGCCTTTTTGCAGATGATCGAGCAGACGGCCCGGCGTCGCCACAATGATATGCGGCGCATGCTGAAGAGAATCACGCTGCGCACCGAACGGTTGCCCGCCGCAGAGCGTTAAAATTTTAGTGTTTGGCAAAAAACGCGCCAGGCGACGCAGCTCACCCGCGACCTGGTCGGCCAGCTCACGCGTCGGGCAGAGTATCAAGGACTGGGTCTGAAACAGGGTTGCATCAATGTGCTGCAACAGGCCAAGTCCGAAGGCAGCCGTTTTTCCACTGCCGGTTTTCGCCTGCACGCGCACGTCACGGCCTTCGAGGATAGCCGGCAGGGCGGCGGCCTGGACGGGGGTCATAGTGAGGTAGCCCAACTCATTCAGATTAGTCAGTTGGGCTTCAGGCAGAACATTCAGCGTGGAAAAAGCGGTCACAATATACTCTCGTGGTAATGATTGCAGTCAGATGGCGCGTATCCTCGCAGATCTCCGCTAACGATGCGACAATTTAATCGGTTCTTCGTCCGGTGGCGGATCCGGCATCGGCTGCGGACGTGGGATGGGATCGGGTATCGGGGTCGGATCGGTGGGCACCGGATCGGACTGCCAGGTAGTCAGGCGTTGCAGGGCAAGTAGCATACTCATCTTTTCCTCCAGATTTGGGTGCTGACCCCTAAAGGGTAGACGCAGATAAACAGGAGGCAAAAAAAAGCCGACTATAAAGTCGGCGTCGTACGAATCAATTGTGCTATGCAGTAATTCAAAAAAAGGAAGTAAGACAATATGGAGCGCAACGCCCATCGCTTGACGTTGCATTCACCTGCGGGAGTAATATTGCACCTAACATGGTCGGAGTTTATTGACTTCGCTCAATTAAAATGTCGTTTTGAAGCAGCCGAAGCATCATAAAAACGTAAATTTACAGCCATTTACTACGATGCAACCACCATGCAACACCCCCAATCAAAACCACTAACATGACGCAAAACGTGGTAAAGCCATAGTGGTATTCCCCGCCGGGTATGCCCCCCAGATTGACGCCAAACAGCCCGGTTAAGAACGTACTCGGTAAAAAGACCATCGCCATCAGCGACATGGTGTACGTTCTCCTGGCTAGTGATTCCTGCATCACCTGCGCTATCTCATCCGCCATGACCGCCGTTCTGGCGATACACGAATCGATCTCGTCCAGACCACGGCCAAGCCGGTCGGCAATATCCTGCATTCTGCGACGCTGATCGTCGTTCATCCAGCTCATGCGTTCGCTGGCCAGTCGCGCATATACGTCGCGCTGCGGGGTCATATAGCGGCGCATCACGATGAGCTGTTTACGCAGCAACGCAAGAAAACCACGCGGAGGAATTTGCTGATCGAGCAGGTTATCTTCCAGATCGATGATTTTATCGTGGAGTTCTTCAATAAACTCGCTGGCATGATCGGTTAGCGCATCACATACATCCACCAGCCAGCTTCCGCAATCCGTAGGCCCCGTGCCCTCTTTCAGATCGTTAATGACGTCATCAAGCGCCAGCACTTTACGCTGCCGGGTAGAAACAATCAGTTGTTCATTCATGTAAACACGCATTGCCACCAGCTGATCCGGACGTTCATCCGTACTGCCATTTATGCAACGCAGCGTGATTAACGTCCCCTCACCCATCCGGCTTACGCGGGGTCTGAGACTTTCTCCCGCCAGCGCATCCCGGACATTGTTGGGCAATAGCGGCGTGGACGCGAGCCACTCGGCGCTGTCCGGATGCGTGTAGTTAAGGTGCAGCCAGCACGGATGTTCGCTGTCGATTTGATCCTGATCTTCAAGCGGCCTTGCGCCCCCGCGTCCATCAAATACCCATGCAAAAACCGCGTCAGGTACGTTAACTTCAGACCCTTTAATGCTCTCCACAGCGCCTCCACCGTTTTATCTCTTCCGGTGTCAGTCTAGCTTTCGTCGAGGGTTAAGCAATAATTATATGAGGCATCGTCCTGAATACGCTCAGGAATTCACCGCCCACTCGCGGCGTGTTAACGCATTGTCAGTCTCGTACTCATTTTCCAGACGGAAATTGCGTGTTCGCGCCTGTAACTCTATCACCTGATTGCGCAGCACATCAGACGAACCACTAAGTTCTTCAACCATCGACACGTTGCTTTGCGTTACGCGTTCCAGCTCCGACAATGCCTGCGTAATTTGTGATATGCCTTTTTCCTGTTCTGACGTTGAGGCGGAAATTTCATCCATCAGTCGGCTCACGTTGCCAGAACCGGTAACAATGTCGTGCATGTTTTTTTCGGCCTCAGAGACCACGTTCACGCCCTGCGTCACGTTATGGCTGGTAACTTCAATCAGTGATTTAATATTTTTTGCCGCCTCGGCGCTACGATGCGCCAGGCTTCTGACCTCACCGGCCACCACAGAGAATCCTTTACCATGGTCGCCCGCTCTTGCCGCTTCAACGGCGGCATTTAGCGCCAGAATATTGGTCTGGAAAGCGATCCCGTCAATCAGGGATATAATCTCCGTCATTTGCTGGGCGCAATCGGTAATTGATTGCATATTATTTGAGACCTGACCCATTAACTCTCCGCCTTTACGCGCCTGCAACGTCGCGATATTCGCCTGCTCGCTGGCTAAACGGGTATTGTCGGCATTATTTTTTGTACTTGCAGCCATCTGTTCCATGCTGGCAGCCGTTTCCACCAGCGAGGCAGATTGCTGTTCTGTTTTGATCGAAAGCTGCGCGCTGCGTGAAGAGAGCTGATCTGAAAGCGTCATCGCGGTTTGCGCGGAGGCGCGGATCTCACGGACCAGCGTTGCAATGTTGCTGGACAGACTATTAATGCCCGGGATCAGCCGTCCCGCACAGTTGTTGCCAAATTCAGGTATCGACACGCCGAGATTACCTGACGTCACTTCTTCAATACTTTTTTTCACAGTATTGATCGGCGTCACAAGATATTTTGTCATATACGTCCAGAGTAAAATCAAGGCGATGCATTGTACGATAACGACAGCAATAAAAAGCGAAAAACTCCCTGAAAATAGCGCTATAACTCCATCACTTACCAAAAATACACATAAAAGGAAATAGACAATGAAGGTTCTGACACTAATATTTCTTAGCATAGTTTTTCCTACAGCTTTATATTTTGGTGGGCACTTAGGGTTATAGCATTGCCACAGAAATTTGTCCTCACGTTCGTCGCTGGTTTGTTGTTTTGCAGTTTGATTTGCGCAGTTTCACTTAAGGTAGAGAAAAAGCATGCTATATGGTAAATATTCGGTTTGTAATTTGGTTACCGCTCCCCTTAAATAATAGCATTTACCTATTTTAGGATGAGTACCGTTGGGCAACAGTGTTTAGTCATGCTTAATAAGTTAACGTGGTTAATATATTAACTACGTTTCAGTGACGTCTCCCGCGAGGGTGGCTTACGTTCAGGCCAGACAGTCGACGGCATGGAAAAAATAGTCCTCTGTCATGAGGACATTCTCTTTCGCACTTTGATGTTCGCGACGTATATACCAGCCTGTTTCAGGCGCCATGCTTAAATGGTATATCCTCTCCCCCGATATACTGCCGGGGGCTTTAATGCACATTGTCATACACCCCTTCTCGGATCCCCTGATTACCTGTTCTGGTATAATGGTGACAAGTGAGTGAGAGTTCTTAAAGTAATATCGCTGGAAGCATTCATCAAAAGAATGAATGCCACTTTTTATGGAAGGATTTTTGGTAATAACTCGCCTGTAAATAGCATTAACCCTGCGTTCAGGCGCTTAAGCGATGTACGGCTATTTGCCTTAGCCACTTAAGCGCCTTACCTAGTTTTTAATGCTTTTCAATGTACATTGTTCGACTGTACGCAACATCCTCTGGGTTATTTATCGGATACCCTTTAACCCAGGGCTTAATGAGACGGCCATTGGTGTACTGATAAATAGGGGCAATCGGTGCTTTCTCGGTGAGGATCTTCTCGGCCATGTTGTAGTCTGCATTACGCGCTTTTTCAGTCGTTTCAAGCGTCGCCTGATGAAGAATCTTATCGTAAGCAGGATCGTTAAACCGGGAGATGTTGCCGGTGTGTGAGGACGTCAGCAGCGACAGGAATGTCGACGGCTCATTGTAGTCCCCTACCCACGACGCACGGATCACGTCAAAATTCCCGGTATTGCGGCTGTCGATGTAGGTCTTCCACTCCTGATTCTGCAACTTAACGTCAACGCCCAGATTTTTCTTCCACATAGATGCGACGGCAATTGCGATTTTCTGGTGGTTTTCAGACGTGTTGTACAGCAGCGTTAATTTCAGCGGGCGCTGGGGACCATAGCCTGCCGCCTGCAATAACGTTTTCGCCTGAGCATTCAGCTCCTGCTGTGACATCTGCTCAAATGGCGAGGGTTCCGGCGTAAAACCCGCAGTGACATCAGGAGTGAAATGCCAGGCCGGTTTCTCACCGGTTCCCAGAACTTTTTCCGCCATAATGCGCCGATCGATAGTCATGCTGAGCGCCAGACGCACGCGCGCATCAGCGGTTGGGCCTTTTTGCGTGTTAAACGCGTAGTAATAGGTTCCAAGCTGTGGCGGGGTATACACCTGCCCCGGAATATCCTTTAGCAGCTTCTGGTACATGTTTTTCGGAAATGATTCCGTGATATCAATGTCGCCCGCCAGGTAGCGTTTGGTCGCTGAGGACTCCTGGTTGATCGGCACGAATGTGACTTTTTTTATCACCGTATTGGCATTATCCCAGTAGTGAGTGTTCGGCTCAACCACCAGCTTTTCATTCACCACGCGGTCTTTCAGCACATATGCACCGTTGCCGATGAGCGCGCCAGGGCGCGTCCATTCTTTACCGCTTTCCACGTTTGCCTTTTGAACCGGATAGAACGCAAAGTTCGCCGTGAGGTTGCTGAACCATGGCAGCGGTTTGTCCAGCTGCACGCGCAGCGTTTTAGCATCAACTGCCGTCACGCCGAGCGTATCCGGAGCAGCTTTACCATCAATAATGGCCTGCGCATTGTTAATGCCCGCGAGCGCTGCAAACCAGGCGAAAGGTGACGTCGTTTTGGGATCAACCAGGCGACGCCAGCTGTAGACAAAATCTTGTGCCGTCACCGGGCTACCGTCAGACCACTTAGCGTTATCCCGCAACGTGAACGTCCAGACACGGTTATCATTGCTTTGCCAGCGCGTCGCCACGCCGGGAACCAGCTCCCCTTTTTCGTTCTGATTCACCAGCCCTTCATAAAGGTCGCGGATCACCTGTATCTCGGGTAAACCCACCGCTTTTGCCGGATCGAGCGAAGCGGGTTCATCTTTAATGTGTCGAACCAGCTCCTGCTTTTGCGCCAGAACCGTTCCTTTGGGAACCTCCGCGGCATATGAAAGTGAAGAAAGCCCGCACAGCCACAGCGCAGTACAAAGAAGCGAAACAGGATGCTTCATACGATCCCCTTAATGATGTCAGGTAACAGGCAGATGCGTAATTATTTGTTTCGACACGGAGAAATGCAAATGCTTCCTCTGGAAAGTTGATGTCAGGCAATTTTCCATCCAGACGGAAACTATTTGATTAAGCGCGGGTTTTGCACAACACTGCCAGAAGCGACTTCATCATCAGGGTTTACTATGGCAACCACCCGACCAAGAACGGAACGCGGCGCCTTCCCGCCCGGGACTGAACATTATGGCCGCTCATTTTTAGGCGCTCCACTGATCTGGTTCCCCGCACCCGAGCCCGATCGTACCAGCGGCTTAATCATTGCGGGCACGCATGGCGATGAAAACTCGTCCATCGTGACGCTTTCGTGCGCGCTACGTACGCTGGCCCCCGATTTACGACGACATCATGTGATTTTGAGCGTCAACCCGGACGGTTGCCAGCTTGGATTACGGGCAAATGCACGAGGCGTTGACCTTAACAGGAATTTTCCGGCAGCAAACTGGCGCGCGGGTGAAACGGTATATCGCTGGAACAGTTCGGCGCAGGAACGCGATGTGGTCCTGCTCACGGGCGACAAACCGGGTTCCGAGCCCGAGACTCAGGCGTTGTGCCAGCTTATTCATAAGATCCACCCGGCCTGGGTAGTCTCTTTCCACGATCCCCTCGCCTGTATTGAAGATCCTCGTCATACGGCGCTCGGGCAGTGGCTGGCGGATGCGTTTGCTCTTCCGCTGGTAACCAGCGTCGGCTATGAAACTCCCGGGTCGTTTGGAAGCTGGTGCGCCGATCTCGGCCTGCACTGTATCACCGCAGAATTTCCGCCGATCTCCTCGGATGAAGCGAGTGAAAAATACCTCAAAGCGATGACAGATCTTCTGCGCTGGCAGCCTCAAAGATGAAGAACGCCAGAGGTAAAACTCAGGGCGGGTGAAACGTCAACCGCCAGCCAGGTTGGGCCATCCAGATCGGCAAAACGCACGCTGTTCACCAGCGGGAGTGCAGCGCCGATCGCTCTGGACGTGCACAACATACAACCCAGCATCAGGGTAAAGCCTTGCGCCTGCGCATGCTTTGCCAGCGCCAGGGCCTCGGTTAACCCCCCTGTTTTATCCAGCTTGATGTTCACCATCTCGTAGCGGCCTTTGAGATCTGAAAGACTCTCGCGCGTATGACAGCTTTCATCTGCACAGACGGGAAGCGGATGAATAAAATTCGCCAACGCGGCGTCGTCGTCTGCCGGGAGAGGTTGCTCCAGCATGGCAACGCCCAGATCGGCAAGCAGCTGACAGCGGGCCGCCAGCCCTTCGCTGTGCCATGACTCGTTCGCGTCGACTATCAGGGTGGCATCTGGAACCGCCGCACGAATGGCGACCATGCGTTCGCTAATCAGACGATCGTCGAGCTTCACCTTTAATAAGGTTGCACCGGTGGCATATAACGCCTGAGCGCTGGCCGCCATTTGCTCGGGTTCACCGATGACGACCGTTTGCGCGGTGACGATCGATTGCGGCAGCGTAACGTCCAGCAGTGAAGGCAGCGTTTTGTGTTGCTTCGCCGCTTCCAGACTCCAGAGTGCGCAGTCAATCGCATTGCGTGCCGCGCCGGCCGGCAACCGCTGCTGAAGGGCCTCACGCGTCAGGCCCGCCTGCAAGTCGGGCACCACCGTCATAATTTGCGCCATGACCGAGGCCAGGCTTTCTCCGTAGCGAGGATAAGGGGTACATTCCCCGACGCCTTTTACGCCATCCTCTTCACATTCAACGACCACCACGCAGGCCTCATTACGGCTGCCGCGCGAGATCACAAACGGAGTGTGCAATGGCCAGGCTTCTTCATAGACCTTAACGCTTCTCATCACTGACTCCTTGCAGGCCGGTAAGGCATAAAATTGGTTTGCCGTGCTAACTGCGGATGACATACACTAGCCACGACGTTAACTATTTGTAAACAGGAAGATATCTATGTCACAACTCGTTCATTTCCAGGGCAACCCGGTAGCTGTTGCAGGTTCCATCCCTCAGTCTGGCAGCAAAGCACAGCCTTTTACTCTGGTGGCTAAAGATCTGTCTGACGTCACGCTGAGCCAGTTTGCTGGCAAACGTAAAGTCCTGAACATTTTCCCAAGCATCGATACGGGCGTTTGCGCGGCATCCGTGCGTAAATTCAACCAGCTGGCGACCGAAATGGACAACACCGTGGTGCTGTGCATTTCTGCTGACCTGCCGTTTGCCCAGTCCCGCTTCTGCGGCGCTGAAGGCCTGAGCAACGTCATCACCCTTTCCACTCTGCGTAGCCCGGATTTCCTGGAGCAATACGGCGTTGCCATTTCCGAAGGCGCGCTGAAAGGTCTGGCTGCACGTGCGGTGCTGGTCATCGACGAAAACGACAACGTTGTTTTCAGCGAGCTGGTTAACGAAATCACCACCGAACCGGATTACACCGCTGCACTTGAGGCACTTAAAGCCTAAACGTAAAAAAGCCTCTGCAAAGAGGCTTTTTTGTTTATTCGTCGCCCTTCTTCTGATTCAACCCATATTCGCGCAGCTTATTCGCAATCGCGGTATGTGAGACCCCAAGACGTTTCGCCAGCTTGCGCGTGCTCGGATAGCTACGATAGAGCTGCGTTAACACCGAACGCTCGAAACGGCTGGTGATGTCGTCCAGCGAGCCCTCCATTGCCTCTTCACCTACCGATACCGTCCCGGCATCGTAATCCGGCAACAAAATATCCTGAGGACGCAGTTCATACCCTTCAAGCTGAGTTAATGCGCGATAAACCGCATTTTTTAGCTGACGAATATTGCCCGGCCAGCCGTAACGCGTCAGCACGGTGCCGAGGTCGGCAGAAAGCTTCGGACGCGGCACGCCCTGCTCGTCGGCAAAACGGGCGACGAACAGCTCCGTCAACGGCATGATGTCCTGCGGGCAATCGCGCAGCGGCGGGATATTGAGCGTCAGAACGTTCAGACGATAGTAGAGATCTTCGCGGAAAACCCCTTTCTGCACCAGCTCCACCAGGTTTTTCTGGGTGACGCAGATGACGCGCACATCCACGTGCACTTCATGATCTTCCCCCACGCGACGGAACGTGCCGTCATTCAGGAAGCGCAGCAGCTTCGCCTGCATGCGGGGCGACATTTCGCCAATCTCGTCCAGCAGCACCGAACCGCCGTTTGCCTGTTCAAAGAAGCCTTTTTTGCCTTCCGGCGCATGCCCGAACAGCTCGCTTTCCACCGCATCTTCCGGAATCGATGCACAGTTCAGCGCCAGATACGGTTTTGCCGCGCGCGGGCTGGCCATATGCACAGCATGCGCCAGCAGATCTTTCCCCGTGCCGGTATCACCGGTAATCAGCAACGGCGCGGTCAGATTAGCCAGCTTGCGCGCCTGGTCGATCACATGACGCATCTTAGGGCTTACCGCAATAATCTGGCTGAATGCGCCAACGTCCTGGCTGGACAGATTTTGCAACTGGCGGCCCATGCGCACCGTGGAGCGCAGCATGATCACTGCGCCGGTCAGCACCCGCGCGGCATTTTCGCCTTTCAGGTAGACCGGCGTGATCTCCATCAGGAAATTCTGTCCGTTAATGACGACGTGCTCGCTATGGGTATTTTGCGGGCTGCTGTCCAGCCAGCGCTGGAAATTAAACCCCGGGATCAGCTGCGTAGCGTGGTGACCGATGAGCTTTTCCTGGCTCTGCGCAAACAGCTGGCAGCTGGCCTGGTTAACGCGCTCGACTTTATTTTTCAGATCGAGAGACAGAAACGGCTCCGGCATCGCTTCCAGCAGCGCGCTCAGCGCGAGATGTTCTCGCTCGGACGGCATCCAGGGGATGGTGCGAACATCCGTAACGCCAGCGATACGGCGAATTTCCGCCATCAGGCTACTGAAGGTATTGAATTCAATTTCGGCAAAATTGAGGTAAATTCGCCCGACAGGGTCGATCTCAATGCCACGTAAATCAATGCTACGTAAAACAAGAAGATCGAGTAACTCGCGGGTCAGACCGAGACGGTCCTCACAAAAGACTTCCAGACGCATGGGAAATTCACCGTTTAAGCCATTAACAGTAAAATGATATGTCAGATCACGGTGTTCGGGAAGGTGGCTGTCAACAAATATTGACAGCCCGCACGATTAGTAAACAAATCCTCACTGCACAGGTTTTTTACTGAGCGTCTCTTTAAGCTGACCTACCAGCTCGCGGCGGAAATCGCCCAATCGCGGCTTGTCACCGTCGATCCAGGGAAGCGGACGACAGACCTCCATCGCTTTAATACCTAAGCGTGCCGTCAGCAGACCGGCACCGATCCCCTGCGCCGCCCGCGCGGAGAGACGCGCCGCGAGATCCTGCGACATCCAGTCCATTCCGACCTCGCGCACCAGCTCGCTGGCCCCGGCAAAAGCGATATTCAGCAACACCAGTTTGAACAGGCGCAGACGGCTGTAATAGCCAAGCTCAATGCCGTACAGCCTGGCGATGCGGTTAATCAGGCGCAGGTTGCGCCAGGCGATAAAGGCCATGTCCACCATCGCCAGCGGGCTAACGGCGATCATCAGCGTGGATTCCGCCGCCGAACGGCTGATCTCACGGCGAGCCTGCGAATCCAGTACCGGCTGGACAATATGGGCATACAGCGTGACCACCTCCTGATCATTCTGGGTTTCGTGGATCGCCGCATACCAGCGCTGTAGCGCCGGATGAGAGTGATCTATCCCGGCCTGAGCCGCCAGCTTTTCACAAAATGCGCGCCCCTTTCCCGTACCGTGGCTGTGCAGCAGATCTCGCGCTTCATCGCGTTCGTGCGCGCGCTGACGCAAACGCCAGAGGCGACGCCACTCGGTGACGACTGAGCCTACGCCCGCACCAACGATCAACACTCCGGCGGCACAGCCACCCAACGCCACCCAATCCTGGGTTTGCCAGGCATTGATGCCCCACTGCACGCCCTGCCCGATTACGCTCGCGCCAAAAAGGGCCAGCCCGGCGGTGACCATCTTGCGCCACAGGCTGCGTTTCGGGCGCAGTGCCGCGTCAATGACCGCTTCCGCCTGCCCCTCTTCAACCAGCGGCTCCTCTGTCAGCACGGGAGCAAAGTTGTCGGCCTGCGGGCCGCTGAAGGTTTGCGCCGTTTTAAACGCTTCCTGCGGGGTCTGATCAAGCTGACCGGTAAAATCAATGCGTGGTTTCAACGGTTCCGTCATCGCAATTTATCTCCAATCAAAAACTCCAGCGCCGCATCCAGACGGATGTGCGGCAGTGGCTGGTCAACGCTCATCCTCTGCGGACGGAAGGCTTCGAACTGAAAACCCTGGCTTTGCCAGAAGGCCTGGCCCGGCAGACGCGCGGGAACTTCCCCCGGATAGACCGTGAGCGGCTCTCCGTCGCTGAGGCGGTTGCCCCGAAGGGCCGGAATTTTCTCGCCGTTAACGTCAATCAAACCGCTTTGCGTAGCCTGTACGGACGCCAGCCCCAGACAATCCATGCCGATCCCTTCGAAAGCCGCATTCTGCCAGGCATCCTGCACCAGCTGTTGCAGCAGGGAGACCATATTGGCGTGCTGATCGACCGTCACGTGGTCGGCTTTTGTGGCGGCAAACAACAGCTTATCGATGACCGGAGAGAACAAACGGCGAAACAGGGTGCGCTGTCCGTAATGGAAACTCTGCATCAGCTGCGTCAGCGCCAGCCGCATATCATTGAACGCCTGCGGCCCGCTGTTGAGCGGTTGCAGGCAGTCCACCAGCACGATCTGGCGGTCAAAGCGCAAAAAGTGATTTTTATAAAAGCCCTTAACCACCTTTTCACAGTAGTAGTTGTATCGCTCGCGGAGCATACCGGCGTTGGTGGTCTTGTCCGCCTGCGCCAGCTTCGATTCGCCGATGCTGTCAACGTCCGGCCACGGGAAAAACTGGAGCGCGGGAGCGCCGGCTAAATCACCCGGCAGAACAAAACGGCCCGGCTGGATAAAATGAAGCCCCTCCTGTTTGCACTGGTGCAGGTAATCCGTCCAGGCTTCGGCTATGACGGCCAGACGATTTTCATCCGCCGGCGCCAGCGGATCCAGCCCTTCGCAAAGCTGGCGCCATTTGGTCGACCACTCTGCCCGCTGCCCCTGCAAAAGGCCGGTCATCTGCCGGGACCAGCTCAGGTAATCCTGCGCCAGCATCGGTAAATCAAGCAGCCATTCACCCGGATAATCCACAATTTCGAGATACAGCGTGGACGTTTCTTTGAAGTGACGCATCAGGGATTCATTCGAGCGAAAACGAAGCGCAAGGCGAATTTCGCTCACGCCACGCGTCGGGGTGGGCCAGGCGGGAGGCTCCCCGTATAACTGCGCCAGACCTTCATCATAGGTGAAACGGGGGATGCCAAAATCACGTTGCGGTACGCGTTTCACGCCCAACAGCCGCTCCTCGCGCACCGCGCTAAGCAGCGGCAGCCGCGCCCCTGCATGCAGGTTCATCAGCTGATTGACCATTGCCGTAATGAATGCCGTCTTACCGCTGCGGCTCAGCCCCGTCACGGCTAGACGCAGGTGGCGATCGACGCCACGGTTCACCAGAGAATTGAATTCGTTTTTAAGTCGCTTCATCGCCGTCCTTCATTGCCTGGAACCCTGAAAAGAGTCACTTCAGAATACAGTAAATTGGGGCAGATCGTTGATTATCAATTCTTAATTATTGCTATTGCCGTTTTCTCTCCAGTAAGATGGGCGCAATTGCTGTCCGTCTGGAGTGAGTAAGGTGTATGTCACCCACCATCTATGATATTGCCCGCGTTGCTGGCGTTTCGAAATCAACCGTGTCACGCGTTCTGAATAAGCAAACGAATATTTCTCCTGAAGCGCGTGAAAAGGTGTTGAAGGCGATAGATGAATTAAATTACCAGCCTAATAAACTTGCCCGCGCACTCACCTCTTCTGGCTTCGACGCCATTATGGTTATTTCGACCCGCTCAACCAAAACCACTGCTGGAAATCCCTTTTTCTCTGATGTACTGCATGCCATAACGGCAAAAGCAGAAGAGGAAGGTTTTGATGTTATTTTACAAACGTCCAAAAGCAGTGAAGACGATCTGCAAAAATGCGTGGGTAAAATAAAGCAAAAGATGATCAAAGGGATCATCATGCTAAGCTCGCCGGCGAACGAGTCTTTTTTCTCGACGCTGGATGAATACGGTGTGCCCGTGGTTGTTATTGGTAAAGTAGAAGGGAATTACCAGAATATCTATTCTGTCGATACGGATAATTTCCGCGACAGCGCCATATTAACAGACTCTTTTATCAAGCATGGCCGCACCAAAATTGCCTGCCTGCATGCCCCGCTCGATTATCACGTTTCTATCGATCGCCTGGCGGGCTATAAGTCCAGCCTTGAGAAACACGGCATCAAAATTAACCCGGCCTGGGTTATCGATGGCGGATATACCCATGAAAGCGCGCTTCAGGCGGCCAGCCAGCTCCTCTCCTCAGACAACCCGCCCGATGCGGTTTTTGCAACTGACAGCATGAAATTGCTAAGTCTTTATCGTGCCGCGGATGCGCTAAATCTGACGATCCCGGAGCAGGTTGCCATGGCAGGATACAGCGACCCGATGCTGTCTCTCATCTTGACCCCTGCACCCGGCGGCTTTGATATCCCAACGAGAAAGCTGGGCGAAGAGAGCTGCACTCTTTTATTCAAGTGCATTGCAAGTAAACCTGCGCCGCATAAGGTGTTAGTTGAAACCCACTTTACAGATGCGGCTTCGTTACGCTAAAAACCAGGGGCAAACGCCCCTGGTATCACGTCATCAGAACGCGTAATTCACGCCGACACCCGCATAGTGGAAGCGGTCGCTGTCACCTTCGTCATGATTTTCCCATTCGTAGGCATACTCCAGCGTCATGGAAAGGCCATTCGCAAAGTCGTAAGCGTAGAGCAGCCCCAGTCGGTTGAAGTCATGCCCTTCACGGGTTGGATCGTCCTGCCAGTCCCAGTTTGACCAGCGATCGAGCCCCAGACGGGTGTAAGGCGTAAGCGTTGTCTGGCCTAATGAAACAGGCAGGTAGGCACGAATTTCCTGGGTGGAGAATTCACCGTTATTACGTGAACTGTCCATATTGAAACCACGCTCTAAATAGTAGTTAACTTTTGCAGAGACGGTTTCGTTTATTGTCCAGGTAAAACCGGTTTCCGTTTCAACACGGCTGTCAGAATAACCGGTTTTTCCCAGGTCATTCGCAAACTGGTACATGGCAAACCAACCGCTAAAACGCCAGTCATCGGTTAATTTCAGATCCCAGTCTGGCTGAATTTTGTAGCGCTGCATATTAGCACTGCCGTCTTTCGCACCGTGTTCATCTTTAAAATGATATCCATAATTACGGAAACCGCCCGTAAGACCTAGCGTAAAATCATCGGTGCCAATGAAGCGATACCGTAATTCGAATTCAGGGCGATCGAAATAGGTGCCGCGCGTCATGCTGCTGTAATCAACCGGGCCTTCCTGATACATGGCCAGTGAAATGGTCCACGCATCATACGTGGCGTTAAACCACACGGAAGGTTCATATAATCCATCTTTATCGTCACCCTGCCCTTCGACGTTTTCAATTTCATACATGGCACCAATATTAAACTCCCAGTGTTTTGCTGTTTCTGTTGCTTGCGCGCAGCTAACCCCTGCGCACAGAACGAGCGCAGCACTTCTTAGTAGAGTACTCATTAAAATATTCCTTTATAATTAACTCACAAAAAAACCGGAAATTTTCATTTCCGGCGAACACCTTTCTTATCTAATTGCTGCTTCAGTTTCAGCATCGAAGAAATGGCACTTACTCATATCGAACTGGATGCCGATAATATCCCCTGCAACGTAATCATCCGCCGCACCCGCACGGACAACCAGTTCATGCCCACCCACGGTGGCATACAGCATAAATTCTGCCCCGGTGAGTTCCGCGACGCTGATTTTCGCCGTAACGTTTTCACCGCTACGCTGTAGAGTAAGAATGTCTTCAGGACGGATCCCAAAGACGACCGCTTTACGCTGGTAACCCTGTGCATTCAGTTCGGCGAGCTTGTCTTCCGGGATCTCCAGGCGCAGCGTTTCCGTCACGAAATAGCGATCGTCGATCGCGCCACGAATAAAGTTCATCGCAGGTGAACCAATGAACCCTGCCACGAACATATTCGCGGGCTCGTTGTAGACCTGCTTCGGCGCGCCCACCTGCTGGATGATGCCGTCTTTTAAAATCACGATGCGGGTCGCCATGGTCATGGCTTCCGTCTGATCGTGCGTCACGTAAATCATGGTGGTATTGAGCTTCTGGTGCAGCTTGCTGATTTCAGCGCGCATTTGCACACGAAGCTTGGCATCAAGGTTTGACAGCGGTTCATCCATCAGGAAAACCCCGGCTTCGCGCACTATCGCCCTGCCTAACGCCACGCGCTGGCGCTGACCGCCGGACAACGCGCCAGGTTTACGCTGGAGATAGTCGCGTAAGCCCAGGATCTGGGCCGCCCAGCTAACGCGTTCTTCGATGATGGAGGGGGCAATTTTTTGCATCTTCAGGCCAAACGCCATGTTGTCGTAGACCGTCATATGCGGATAGAGCGCATAGTTCTGGAAAACCATCGCGATATCACGGGATTTGGCGGGAACATCATTCATGCAAACCCCGTCAATAATCAGTTCACCTGCGCTGATTTCCTCAAGGCCGGCAATCATTCGCAGCGTCGTGGATTTACCACAGCCCGATGGACCGACGAAGACAATAAATTCTTTGTCTTCAATTTCGAGATTAAAATCCTTAACCACGTGGACCTGGTTATCATAGATTTTCTGAATGTGTTTCAGAGACAGTTGAGCCATTATAAATTCCTTATCAGTACGCCCGAGATGCCCAGAACGCCATCAGGCGTTCCCAGGTCAGTTCCTGCGTTGAATGAAGTTGTAATCCCGCATGGTCCAGGCCAGGTCCAATCCCGACCGACAGCATTCCTGCGGCGTTGATCGCATCCACCCCCGCGGCGGCATCTTCGATACCGATGGCCTCTTCAGGACGCACGTTCAGTCCTTTACATGCCGCGAGGAAGATCTCCGGGTCCGGCTTTGAGCGGCGGATCCGGGAAGCATCGGCGCAAAAATCGAAGGCCTGATGAATACCCAGCGCATGCAAAATCCCCGGGGCGTTAAGCGATACGGATGCCAGCCCAGTTTTGACCTCCGCAGCACGAATATCCGCCAGCACCTCGCGAATACCCGGAAGCAGCGAATCCTGCGTCAGAGACGCCAGCGACTGGACATAAAGGGCGTTTTTCCTGGCTGCAAGCGCCAGACACTGCTCTTCACTGAACATCCCCGCTTTCCCACCGTGCTTCAGGATGCGCTGGAGGGAATCCATGCGGCTTATTCCCTTCAGCTGTTCGTTAAACACTTCGTCGAAGGTGATCCCGATCTCCCGGGCCACGGCACGCCAGGCCAGAAAGTGAAGGTGCGCGGTATCGGTGATCACCCCGTCCAGATCGAATACAACAGCGTTAAGCATTATGGCGCCCCTCCGTGGTAGCGGTCCCATTAACAGGTGCAAGAAAGTCCTGATGCGCACATACCTTCCGCCCCGATACGTTCAGCGTTTGACCCCACAGCGTCAACGTGACGGGGGCGGTAGTTTCAATGGTTAACAGATCATCTTCAAAGGTGATGTGCATTGTTGCGTCGCGCCACCGCAGCGGGAAGGCGAGTTTCCGCCAGTGAGCGGGCAGCTTCGGCGCAAGATGCAGTTCCCCGTCGCTAATGTGCATCCCGGCAAACCCCTGAATGGCACCCAACCAGATCGCGCCGGTGGCCGCAGCATGTATACCGTCATCGCTGCTGTGCGGGTCGTCCCCCAGATCGATGGCGATACCGTCACGCCAGAACGCATAGGCCCCCTCGGTGTCACCGCAGCGCGCGAGCACAATGCCGTGAATGGCTTTACTCAGCGACGAATCATGAATCGTGCGCGGCTCGTAGAACGTCAAATTGGCGGCACATTGCTGCGGCGTAAACCGTTCCGGCAGCAGGTAGTTAAGCATCACGACATCGGCCTGCTTCAGGATCTGCATCTCGTTCACTTCCGCGCGGGAGTAATCGAGCAGAATGGTCTGTTTACCCGCTTTGGCCTTGTAGCGGCTCAGATCGATGGCCGGTTTTGTCATAAAGGTATCATCCTGCGGGATCACACCCTCTGCATCGGCCTCCGGTAACCACAAACGCGCCAGAAACGTCTCGGCATTTTCCGTAAAACGCGCATCGTCACGCCCAAACATCGCCATAAACTGGCGCGCACAGGCCACGTTGTGCCAGGCCAGGTAGTTGGTGTAGGCGTTGTTGTTGACATGCTCGGTGTATTCGTCCGGTCCGATCACGTCATGGATTTCCAGACGACCATTGACGTCCGTCGCGCGTCCCATCCAGAACGAAGCGGTTTCCATCAGCAACGTCAGGCCTTCGTGACGCATAAAGGCATCATCATGCGTCGCTTGCCAGTAAGCGACGACAGCCCAGGCGATATCTGCCACGATGTGGTGTTCAGCAAGTGCGGAAGTCACCTTCTGGCGAACCCCGGTACGAATGTTAATTGCCGCGAACTCAGGCGTCTCTTCCTGTCCGCTGGCGGCACTTTCCCACGGAAACAGCGCGCCCGGCCAGCCGTTACGACGTGCTTTTTCACGGGCGCCTGAGAGATTAAGCCAGCGATAGCGCAGCAGGCTGCGGGCAATCTTTGGGCGGGTAAACAGATGGAACGGCAGCAGGAAAATTTCGGTATCCCAGAAGACGTGCCCCTTGTACCCCTCACCCGTCAGCCCTTTTGCGGCGATACTGCTTCGCTCATCATGGGCAGGCGTCATTGTCGTCAGGTGCCAGACGGCGTAATCCAGCGCCAGCTGATCCTGTTGCTCCGGGGAAGTCACTTCCACACGGGCGTCGCGCCAGACGTCTCTCCAGGCATACGCTGAGCTCTCACGCAGCGCCTCGTAGCCTCTTGCCGCACAGACTTTGAGATCGGCCAGCGCGTTGCGCGCGAAAGTTTCCTGCGACAGCGCTTTATCGCTGCGATGCGTTACCCAGACGATCTTCTCAAGCGTGACAGTGTCACCCTGAGCAATCGTCAGCGAATGATGCACGCTGAGCCGACGATTTTTGGCGGTGAAGCAGCTGTCGCTCTTCGTCGAGAGCTGGCAAAACGCCGAAACCACAATCTCAGAAGCCCGGTCCTGCGTTTCATACACGCCCTGCATGTAGTGCTGGTCAAAGACCCTGACCGAGATTTCATCCAGATGCTGCCTGCCGCTGTTCGTTTGCGTCGCATCGATGCCGGATTTCAGCACGGCCTGCGCGGGGGCATCAAGGGGGGTGATTGCAAGCTGCATAGCCACTAAAGGCAGCTGGTCCAGCGACACAAATCGGCGACTCTCCAGCCGATAGCGTTTGCCGTTGGGTGAACGCCAGACAACGTTGCGATGCAGTTCGCCGTTTGCAAAGGCCAGCTCGCGCTGCCACTCAAGTATTTCCCCTGAAAGGAGGGTGAAATTGACGCCGTCCAGCTCAACATCAATACCGGTGATATCCGGCAGGTTGACCAGTTCAGTGGTCTCGTTGCGACCCGCGCGATGATAAAGGCCGGCAAGATACATGCCCCTGGTTTGCAGGGTGTAATCTTCTTCATGCGCAGCGCGAATGCCCATGTAGCCATTACCGCAGGTCATGACTGAGGCATATTTATTCAGGCTGTGAGGACAAAATCCCGGATCGGTTAATACAGATACGTTCAGCATAATGTCACGCTTTCCCCTGTTTCTGCGGATTCATAAAGCGCGGCGACAAGCTGTTGAATAACCAGTCCCTGCTCTGCGTCAGCGATCATCACGGGCTCACCCAGGACATGCCGTACGAAGGCATCCATGCTGCGCAGATGGCGCCGATCGTCCGCCTCTTCACGCTGGGCAAGGGTTTCCAAAACACCGGCTTCGTCGTTATAGATATGCGCCGGGAACAGCGTTGCGCCCGCCTTTTCACCGCAGAAAGAGACGTTCATGATGGACTGCTCGCGGATGTTAAGCGCAAAGGAGGTATCCAGACGCAGAACGCCGCCGTTGCAGAACTCGATCGTGCCAAACAGGGCATCTTCTACGGTAAACTGCGCGGGATCCCACTCGCCAAACTGGCCGCTGTGTTTCTGGTTTCCGAGCTTCTGGAAGCTGTGCGCGGTCACCCGCTTCACCGCCGGGAAACCCAGGACGTACATGGCGGCATCCAGCATATGAATGCCAATATCAATAAGCGGTCCACCGCCCTGGAGCGATTTGTTGGTAAATACGCCCCAACCCGGTACACCGCAGCGGCGCAACGCCTGCGCCGAGGTAAAGTAAACTTCGCCGAGCGTGCCGTTCATCACCGCATCACGCAGCAGCTGGGTATCCAGGGCAAAGCGATGATGAAAATCATACGCGAGGACTTTTCCAGCCTTACGCGCCGCAATGCGCATCTGGTCGGCCTGTTCCGGCGTCATCGCCGGCGGCTTTTCACACATCACATGACAACCCGCTTCGAGGGCCGCCATGACGTGTTCAAAATGGAACCGGTTAGGCGAACAGACGCTCACCACATCCGGTCTTACTGTCTGCAACATCTCGTGAGCGTCCTGCCATGCCGATGGAATAGCATAACGTTCCGCGAACGCCTGTGCCTGTTCAGGGCGGCTGTCCATGACAGCCACCATTTGAACATCACTGCGCGTGGCGTAATACGAGGCATGCACTTTGTCTGCAACCTGCCCGGCGCCAATGATGGCGACGCGCAGAGGCAAAGGTGTAGAAGCACTCATCACGCTCGTCATCCTTAGCAATCACGCAGGTAATTGAGTGAGTCCTGATAGGCCTTGGCCGGATCGTCGGCACGAACCCGGCATTCGTACACCACATAACCCTGATAGTTATCGGCACGCAGTCGATCGAACAGGCTGGCGAAATCGAGGCTGCCGCTGCCCGGCTGATAGCGGTGGTTATCAGCGATGTGCACATGGCCCAGCAGATCGCGGTTCTGATGCAGCGCATCCGTCAGTGAGTCTTCTTCAATGTTCATATGATAGAAATCACCGATGATCTGCACGTGCTTCAGGCCGTTCTCTTCGATATAACGACGCGCGTCGGCCAGGGTATTGATCATATGATCCTGATAACGGTTCAGCGGCTCCAGGTAGACGGTGGTCCCGGTACGCGCGGCGACCTCATCCAGCCAGCGCAGCGAGGCGCTAACCGCCTTGCGGTCACCGTCCAGGCTGCGTGGCGAGGTCATAGGCGGCAGACGAAAGGTAAACATCCCCCAGGCCGCCGGCACGATAATCCCCTTTCCGCCCACTTCCGCCAGCGCTTCCAGAATGCGTTCGATCTGCTGTAAACCGTTCAAACGGCGTTCTTCGATGAAATCCCCGATCCAGCCGTCGTATCCGCCACATGCCGTCGTCACCGGCAGGCCGGTGGCTTTAATAGCGGCTTTTACTTCATCGAGATTTTCCACCAGCAGGCGGCCATCAATTTCAAAGCCATCAAATCCCATCGCTTTGATGTATTTGAATTTTTCCATGATGTTGGTTGGGAAAAAGGCCTGGTTTTGTGTTGCGATCTTCATGATTTGCTGTCCTTAGCTTAAAAAGTGACGCCCATTTTGATGCTCAGTTCCGGATGCTGATCGACATACTTCATATAGCTGTCCGGGCTGGTGGCGAAAGTGACGACCGGGTCGATGAGATCCTCACAGTTGAGATAACCGTTCATCAGCAGTTCCCAGCAGGTCTCTTCAATGCGCTTGCGGCTCCAGCGCGGATAGTCCGGGTTCGGTTCACTGCACGCGCGGGAGAAGACAATCTTCGCGTTGTTGAAGTGTGCTTCGCGGCCCAGGTTGAAGCCCGCCGCAAACGGTTTGGCGAATGCCACGTAAGAGATCGTGCCGCCGTAGGCGAGCCCGCGCAGCGCAGATTGCAGCGCATCCGCAAAACCGCTGGTTTCGATGATCACATCCGCACCCTGTTTGCCGGTCAGTTTCTTAATTTCAAGACCGACATCGGTACCGATTGGGTTCAGGCAGTGGTCAGCACCGTGACGGCGAGCGATGTCACAGCGGTGTTCGATAGGATCGACACCAATCACCACGGACGCACCGGCCTTTTTCGCCAGCTGAATGGCGATCTGGCCAATCGCGCCCAGCCCGACAACCACAACGAAATCCCCCACGCGGACGTTTGCGTCACGCACGCCGCTCATGGCGAACTGCGCCGGATCGTAGCAAACGGCGTTTTTCCAGGACGCACCCTGCGGCATTTTGCGCAGCTTATAGTTGTTCACCGCGTTGACGATGACCGTCTCCTGCAATGGGCCGTAGCAGCAGACGCTGTCGCCGATCTGGTATTCCGTCACGTCTGCACCACACTCGATGATGTCGCCGACGATCATGTTCCCCAGCTGAAATTTGCCAAATTCGATGCCGCGCGCTGCCCCTTCTTCACGTGGGGTAAACATCTGCCACTCGGCGTTGAACTCTTCATCGATAAACGGGCTTGCCGCGCGAAAATCCACGACTTCGGTGCCGTGCTTCGGCGCGCCATAACGGGCGCGAATTTTCACCTCATGCGTTGCAACAGGACGATCTTCGTATTCAACCAGCGCCGCTACACGGGGCGCTGTCGCAACTAATTTTTTCATGACTCACTCCTTGTTAAAATCGGCCGCCTCAGCCCTTCACGCCGCCGGCGGTCAAACCACTTTTAATAAAACGTTCAGACAGGGCATACATAATGACGACCGGGAGCGCCGTCACCAGCGATGCCGCCATCATTCGGCCCCAGATGTAATCTGGCGTACTGAAGAGCGTGTTCAGCCCAACCGGCAACGTAAAGTTGCTGGAGCTGGACAGGAAAATGGAGGCGAACAGATAGTCATTCCACGCCACCATGAAGCAGTAAACAAAGACCGACACCAGGCCAGAGATCGCCAGCGGCACGGTGATGCGGAAGATAATTTGCAGGCGGTTCAGGCCGTCCATCATGGCGGCTTCTTCAATTTCGTCCGGGATGGTGTCGAAATAGCTGCGCAGCATAAAGACCGCTGTCGGTAACGTCTGGGTCACCATAGTGACGATCAGCGCCAGCTCGGTGTCATAAATGCCAAGCGCGGTGATGATTTTGAACAGCGGCACCACCAGCAGGATCCCGGAGAACATATAGACGGTGTAAAAGCTCGCATTGATCGTCGTGCGCCCCTTAAAGCGCAGTTTGGACAACGCATAAGCGCCCAGCGTGCCGAGAAACACCGCAATGACCGAGGAGGTCAGCGACACCACCATGCTGTTACGGAAGTAATCCACAAACGGGAAAATCAGCGGGTTAAAAATGTCGACGTAATGCTGAAGCGTCCACTCCTGCGGCAGAATGGTCGGATGCAGCGATATCGCCTCTTTCGCGCTTTTAAACGACGTCATTAACATCACAAAAAACGGAAACAACGTGATAATCAGAAATACCGCCAGCCCCAGATAAAAACCGATGCGGCCCAGTACGCGTTTATTTGTTGCCATTGAGGTTTACCCTTTTTCTGGTCAGCAGAATGACGGCGAAGATGATCACAAACAGCACAACGGAGATCGCAGCCGCTTTGCCCAGGTCATTGAATGCGAAGGCCGTTTTGTAAAGATACACGCCCAGAATATCGACCTTCGTGGTCAGCAGATAAACATCCGCGAACATGTAGAACATCCAGATGGTTCGCAGCGTAACCACCGTAGCCAGCACCGGCATGATGGCGGGCAGCGTGACGATGCGAAAACGCTGCCAGGCGTTGGCGCCATCCATCTCTGCCGCTTCGTACAGTGATTTATCAATGGTCTGCAAAATCGCGAGGAACGAGATAAAGGCATACGGGAAGTAGCGCCAGATGGCGAACAGCACCACCAGCACAAAGCTGCTGCCCGGATTGTCGAACCATAGCGGTGCCTGATCATAGAGATGCAGCAGGTCAACGCCCAGATAGTTCACAATCCCGTAGCCGTTGTTGAACATGTATTTCCAGGCAAACACCAGGGAAATAGACGGCGTCACGTAGGACAGAATCACCAGCGAACGCGCCGTTTTCCGCATACGGAATTCACGGTTAAAGAAGATCGCCACGGCCAGCCCCAGCCCGGTACTGCCGATCACTACCAGCGCCGTGTACCAGAACGTCATCCACAGGGAGTGCCAGAACGCGGCATCGCCCAAAATGCGAATGTAGTTATCGAGGCCGACGAAAGCCGCATCAATACGCGGGTTCAGCGGTAAACGTAAAAAACTGATTTCAATATTGGAAATCATTGGCCAGGCCACCAGGCCCCCCAGCAAAATCAGGCTGGGGGCCAACAGCAGCATGGCGAAAGGCATATCTGAACGACCAGAAAACAACGTCTTCATAATTCCCTTCGCAAAGCGCTCCTATCGTTGTGATATCAGGTCAGTCAGTTTTTTCTGGCTGTTGCTTAACGTCGCATTGAGATCTTTTTGTCCCACCGTCACGTTATGCACCATGGAACTGATAATGCCGGACCCGGTAACGTCTCCCATGCGGGTAAAGTTTTTGTCGCCCACGGCACCAAACACCTGGACGTTCGGGAACTGCGCAATCAGCTCATATGGCAGTTGACCAAAGGCCTTGATCACGTCGTTGTTTTTCCAGGAATCTGTGCCCACCACGAGTTTGTTGACCGGTAGCGCGGCGCCCGGAGACATCATGACCCAGTCAGAGGCGTTCTGAGCCTGCTCCATCCAGGTGACAAATTTCTCGGCGGCCTGCGTTTCTTCTTCGGTCTGACCGGTGGTGATGGTCAACGAGGTGATCATGCCGTAGACGGCGGAGGATTTTTCTGTTGGGACCACGAAGCCCAGGTTGGCCGGCGAGCCATCTTTGTAGACCGCAGGCAGGATATAGGTGGAATACACGGCCATAGGCGCAGAGCCGTTCATGAAGGCGTCTTTGATCTCCATGACATCGTTCGAACCCGGCATCGTGGTCGCGGCCAGCGCCTTATAAAACGCCAGCGCTTTCGACATTTCAGGGGTATCGATTTCCACGTTGCCGTTTGCATCAAAGACGTTGGCGCCGCCCGACAAGGCAAACTGCGAGAAGGCCTGCTCGGTCATAACGCTTTCTGCGGTTGGAAGCGCAATACCGTAATGTTTTTTAGCCGGATCGTTGAGCGCCTGACTGGCTTTCAGCAGTTGCTCCCAGTTGTGCGGCTCATCAATACCCGCAGCTCCGAGCGCATCTTTGTGATACCAGATGCCGGACAGCCAGGCGCTAACCGGCACCCCCGTCCATGCGCTGCCATCTTCCGTGCGAACCACACGTAAAATGCCGTCGTAAAATGTCTCTTCGCCCACCGCCTTGATGGCGCGGCCGATGGCGTCACGATCCAGCAGCTGCTCTTTATCCATGACTTTGGCGTAGTCATGGCTGATCTCAATCACCTCCGGCAGCGCACCGGTACGAGCCAGCGTAATAACCTTGGTATTGTAAGCATCTTCTTCAACGGGTACCTGCTTCACCGTAATCGACGGGTTTTCTTTCTCGAATTTCTCGATCAGTTTCGTTATCACCGCCTGGCGTTCCTGTTCCACCGACGAGTGCATAAACTCAATGGTGACCTGAGATGCTTTATCGTCCTTACAGCCTGATAACAGGGCGCACGAAACCAGTGCTGATAACAGCACAATTTTGGGCATTTTCATTTTAGGGTCCTTTTTAGTTTTCTTTAATCCACATTACCTGCCATGGATTGAGGGTCAGATCCGTACCGCTAATATGTTGTCCTGATAGTAATTCCTTACCAGATAGCGTTTGCTCATAAACGGTCTGCATTTTATTGCTAAAATTAAATAATGCTGTAATACGTTCGCCATTTTCAGCAACGCGGATAATTTTAAGAATTTGTTCACCCACTGCGTCGAAAACAGCCTGACTGTCTGGATGGAATGCACTTTCCCCGCGACGAATAGCGATAAGCTCACTCAAACGAGAATAAATTTGAGAACGAATAATCTTATTATTATTCAGTTCGCTATCGACCTGCCCCGCCGTGTATTTTTTCCGGTTAATCGCGCGGTTATAGCCAAGGCGTTCAACACCTTCATAATCGTTACGCGAACCAAGAATGCTCTGAATATAAACGGCCGGTACACCTGGAAAACTTAACAACACGGCATGCGCGAGGATGAACCGGGCAATACGCTCATCATCTGAACTGTCTTGTAAACTTAAGGCATCAAGATAGGTGACATTAATTTCGTAGGGGCTTCGCGTTCCATCAGGGTTATTTTTCCAGTTGACCAGCGCGCCTTCCTGCTGAAGCTTCTCGACCAGCGAGAGGATCTCTGATTCCGGAAGAATGCTGCGCAGCGGGTTCAAACCGATACCATCATGCGAGGCCAGGAAGTTAAACCAGGTGGTGTGTGTTGAAGGCAGCGCCAGCGACCCCGCCCACTGGCTGAGGGCTTTAACGTCCTGACAATGAACGGCATGCAGCACCAGCGGAGGTAAGGAGAACTGATAGACCATCTGGGCTTCATTTTCACCATCACCGAAGTAAGAGATATTGTCTTTGTGCGGAACATTTGTCTCAGTGATGATCACCGTTCCGGGTGCAACGGCATCCGTAATGGCGCGGAACAACTGGATAAGGCAATGGGTTTGTTCCAGATGGATACAGCTCGTGCCAGGGATCTTCCACATAAAACCGACCGCATCCAGTCGGATGTAACGCGCCCCTTCTGCAAGGTAATGGAGCAGTACGTCCACCATGGCAATCAGCACCTGCGGCGAGGCGAAGTTGAGGTCGATCTGGTCTTCACTGAATGTGGTCCACAGATGACGAACGCTGCCATCATGCAGCGTAAACGGCGTCAGCAGCGGCAAGGCACGTGGACGCGTCACCGCGGATAAATCGGTTTCGGGGTCGACTGAAATAAAGAAATCTTCATAGCCGGGCTTCTGCGCCAGATAATGAGCAAACCATTCGCTTTTCGCTGACATATGGTTGCAAACGAAGTCAAACATTAAGCTGGCTGACTGTTTTAATTCCGCGACATCCTGCCAGGTACCCGTTTCAGGTGCAACGTTGTGATAATCGATAACGGAAAATCCATCATCTGACGACCACGGATAAAAAGGTAAAAGATGGACATGGGAAAACGTGCGAGAAAGCCATTCATTATAGAACCGGGTAAATACCGGTAATGCCTTCTCCCCTTTCGCGGAGAACTGGTTAGCATAGGTAATCAGAACAACGTCTTTTTCATCCCAGCCTGACTTACGCTTTTCCGTAATATTAACCGCCGCCTGTTCAAGCTTCGTTAATAACACGTTCAGGTGTGCATCTGAAAATGATTCACCGTAAATATGATTGATGAGTTTTTTAATTTTTGCGTTCACTTTATTTTCCATGGTAGCGGTCCCACGGACTGGCAATCTACTCCCATGAAAAATATCTGTCAACGCACCTGTGGGCTGAAAAAGGCATTCTCAAAGCAGCGCAACGCAGTAATGTGAGCTGCCGCAAAGAACGAGAAAAAGCAGAGGGGATATTCATGCCCTCTCTCTGAGCGAGAAAGGGCTTTTGCGCGAGGGATTAGCGTGAAAGGTAGCGGCGGGAAACGCGTTTCGCCAGTTTCTTTAATAGCGGCTCCAGTGCGACCGCCAGCACCATTCTGACCGGCTTACGGGCAACAGACTTGATCGCCCAGCCAGCCACACCCGCCGGACCATAACGTAACGCCGTCATCAGAACCAGTTTACCTGCGATTTTCAGGCCGGGTTTTACCTTCTGACCGGCCTGTTGCCAGTTTTGTTTCATGTTTGTTCTCTCTTAAAGCTGACGAAAACGACTTCTCAGCGTAAAGGTATCGGAGGTGACGTAACGTTCCATCTCGCGCAATCGCTTCTCCCCTGCGCTCAGCTGCTCGTCTACCGCATTGAGGAGATCGCTGCTGGTAGGCGTGTTCTCTGCATCCAGTTCACCGTCCGGCATAGGATCGAGTACAAACGACAGAATGATGTAAGCCACCAGAGTAATAAAGGCCAGGCCAAAGAAAATCGACAATACGGTGACCACGCGCACCAGTTTTACCGGGACATCCAGATAGTGAGCCAGCCCGGCGCAAACGCCCCGTACCATGCCCTGCTGTGGAATGCGCCACAGTTTTTTATTCAGATTCAGTCCAGCCATTAACGCTCCCTCCAGTTTGGGTGTTCCGCATCCAGGATAGCTTCCAGCGCCTGAATACGTTCGCGCATTTTGTTTGCCTCAGCAGAGAGCTGCGCCAGCCGCTGCTGTTCACTCTGCGACAGCTCACCGCGTGAAGTGCGGTTGCTGTAGTGCAGCCATAACCAGATGGGCAGAACAAACAGCACAAAAATTGTCAGGGGTATTGCCAGAAAAAGCGCGCTCATGTGTACTCCTTGTCTTGCGATGCGGCACGCTCAGGTGCCGCAGGAATTATTATTGATTATCTTGTTTCATTTTGGCTTTCAGCGCAGCCAGCTGCTCGCTAATTTCATCATCGGCTTTCAGGTCAGCAAACTGCTGATCGAGGGTTTTCTGCTTACCGATGCTGTGGCTTTCGGCTTCCGCTTCCATGTGGTCGATACGGCGTTCGAACGATTCGAAACGCGCCATCGCTTCATCCAGTTTGCCGCTGTCCAGCTGGCGACGCACGTCGCGGGACGAGCTCGCAGCCTGGTGGCGCAGCGCCAGCGCCTGTTGACGCGCACGGGTTTCGCTGAGTTTATTTTCAAGCTCACCGATCTCTTTCTTCATGCGGGTCAGGGTATCATCCACCAGCGTCACTTCATGTTCCAGCGTGGCAACCATCTCGGTCAGCTTCTGCTTCTCAATCAGCGCAGCGCGGGCCAAATCTTCTTTATCTTTGCGCAGCGCCAGTTCAGCTTTTTCCTGCCACTCGTTGAGCTGGGCAGTCGCCTGCTCGATACGACGCGTTAACTGCTTTTTCTCTGCCAGCGCGCGGGCGGAGGTGGAGCGTACTTCAACCAGCGTGTCTTCCATTTCCTGAATCATCAGGCGCACCAGCTTCTGCGGATCTTCCGCTTTCTCCAGCAGCGAGTTGATGTTGGCGTTCACGATGTCGGCAAAACGAGAAAAAATACCCATAATTCAATCCTCATAGTTCTGTTATCGGGCGATGCCCTGCTGTGTAGTAAATACAATTCCCGTGCCAACTTTTTATCTTATTGATTTTACTGAATCTGATTGATATTCACCCAGCCAGAGACTATTCTCACCTGGTGAATATCACTAAGGAGTGGTTAATTTCATCATGGCTGAATACAAAGACAATTTGCTTGGCGAAGCGAACAGCTTCCTGGAAGTGCTTGAACAGGTGTCACGCCTCGCGCCGCTGAATAAACCGGTGCTAATCATCGGGGAACGTGGAACCGGTAAAGAACTCATTGCTAACCGCCTGCACTTTCTGTCTGGCCGCTGGGACGGTCCCTTTATTTCGCTTAACTGCGCAGCACTGAATGAAAACCTGCTCGATACGGAGCTTTTCGGTCATGAAGCCGGAGCCTTTACCGGCGCACAAAAACGCCATCCCGGCCGTTTTGAGCGCGCCGATGGCGGAACGCTTTTCCTCGACGAGCTGGCCACAGCGCCGATGCTGGTGCAGGAAAAGCTGCTGCGCGTCATAGAGTATGGCGAACTGGAACGCGTTGGCGGTAGTCAGCCGCTCCAGGTCAACGTTCGCCTGGTGTGCGCCACTAACGCCGATCTGCCCGCGATGGTGGCAGAGGACAAATTCCGCGCTGACCTGCTGGACAGGCTGGCTTTTGATGTCGTTCAGCTGCCGCCGCTGCGGGAGCGACGTAGCGATATCATGCTGCTGGCCGATCAGTTTGCCATTCAGATGTGCCGGGAACTGGGCCTGCCGCTCTTTCCGGGCTTTAGCGAACAGGCCACCGAGACCCTGCTCGGTTACCACTGGCCGGGAAATATTCGTGAACTCAAAAACGTGGTGGAACGGTCCGTATACCGTCATGGCAGCAGCGAGTCCGAGCTGGACAACATTATACTCGATCCGTTTCGGCGCGAGGTTAAACAGGCCCCTGCTCCGGCGGCGCGCCAGCAGAGTCCGGCGTTGCCGCTCGATTTACGCCAGTTCCAGCATCAGCAGGAGCAGCAGCTGCTCGAGCAGAGCCTGAAAGAGGCGAAATATAATCAGAAACGGGCGGCTGAACTGCTGGGTCTGACCTACCATCAGTTAAGGGCATTGCTCAAAAAACATCAAATGCGCTGACATTATCAGCACTTACCCCCAGACATTTTTACGAAGCAGGCGTAAGTGCGATACACTTTGCAGATCGAATCTAAAAACCTTAAAAACTATGCGCCTGGTTTTATCGTCCCTGTTTGCACTCGGTCTGTTCAGCAATCTGGCCTTTGCTGCGCCCGATCGCGCTGTGCCCCCTGATATCCGTGAGAGTGGTTTCGTCTATTGCGTCAGCGGACAAGTTGATACCTTTAATCCGCAAAAGGCCGGGAGCGGCCTGATTGTTGATACGCTGGCCGCACAGCTCTACGATCGCCTGCTCGACGTCGATCCTTATACCTATCGGCTGGTTCCGGAGCTTGCCGAAAGCTGGGAAGTAATGGATAACGGCGCAACGTACCGCTTCCGTCTACGCGATGATGTTGCTTTTCAGCACACCCCGTGGTTCACGCCAAGCCGCAAGCTCAACGCGGATGACGTGGTTTTCACCTTCCAGCGCATCTTCAACCGCAATCATCCCTGGCATAACGTCAACGGCAGTAACTTCCCCTATTTCGACAGTCTGCAATTCGCGGACACGGTCAAAAGCGTGCGCAAGCTGGATAACCGCACCGTTGAGTTTCGCCTGACGCACCCGGACGCCTCCTTCCTCTGGCACCTGGCGACGCACTACGCCTCCGTCATGTCAGCGGAGTACGCGGATCAGCTGACGAAAAAGGATCGTCAGGAACGCCTCGATCGTGAGCCCGTGGGCACAGGGCCGTTCCAGCTGGCTGAGTACCGCGCCGGACAATACATTCGCCTGCAACGTCACGATAATTTCTGGCGCGGCAAACCGCTGATGCCGCAGGTTATCGTTGATCTGGGTTCAGGAGGAACTGGCCGCCTCTCCAAACTGCTGACCGGCGAGTGCGACGTCCTTGCGTGGCCGGCGGCCAGCCAGTTAACGATTTTGCGCGACGACCCTCGCCTGCGCCTGACCCTGCGCCCGGGAATGAACATCGCTTATCTGGCATTTAACACCGATAAGCCGCCGCTGAATAATCCGGCCGTGCGCCATGCGCTGGCGTTAGCGATCAACAATCAGCGTCTGATGCAGTCGATTTACTACGGTACCGCGGAAACCGCCGCCTCGATTCTGCCGCGTGCCTCATGGGCCTATGACGGCGAGGCGAAGATCACGGAATATAATCCCGCGAAAGCGCGCGAACAGCTTAAAGCGCTGGGGGCAGAAAACCTGACGCTACAGCTTTGGGTTCCTACCAGCTCTCAGGCGTGGAACCCCAGCCCGCTGAAAACCGCCGAACTGTTGCAGGCAGATATGGCGCAGGTGGGCGTTAAGGTGATCATCGTTCCGGTCGAAGGCCGTTTCCAGGAGGCGCGGCTGATGGACATGAACCACGACTTAACGCTGGCTGGCTGGTCTACCGACAGTAACGATCCGGACAGCTTCTTCCGTCCGCTACTGAGCTGTGCGGCGATAAATTCCCAGACCAACTATGCACACTGGTGTAACCGTGAATTTGATGCCGTGCTGCAAAAAGCGCTGGCGTCCCAGCAGCTCGCGTCACGCATTGAAGCCTACGATGAGGCGCAAAATATTCTGGCCAGAGAGTTGCCCGTATTGCCACTTGCCTCATCCCTGCGCCTTCAGGCCTACCGTTACGATATTAAAGGTCTGGTACTCAGCCCGTTTGGTAACGCCTCCTTCGCGGGCGTGACCCGTGAGAAAGAGCAAGAGGTGAAAAAGCCATGATTATTTTTACCTTGCGTCGGCTGCTGTTACTGCTGGTCACCCTGTTCTTGCTGACCTTTGTCGGCTTTAGCCTTAGCTACTTTACGCCGCACGCTCCGCTTCAGGGCTCATCCCTCTGGGACGCCTGGCTGTTCTGGTTTAACGGCCTGCTGCACTGGGATTTCGGCGTGTCCAGCATCAACGGACAGCTCATCTCCGAGCAGCTTAAGGTGGTGTTCCCGGCCACCATGGAGCTGTGTATACTCGCCTTCGGCTTTGCCCTTATGGTGGGGATCCCGGTGGGGATGCTGGCGGGAATTTATCGCAATAAATGGCAGGATAAATTCATCAGCGCGCTTGCCTTAATTGGCTTCTCCATCCCAGTCTTCTGGCTGGCGCTGCTGCTAACCCTCTTCTTCTCATTGACGCTGGGCTGGTTGCCGGTGTCGGGGCGTTTTGATCTGCTGTATAACGTGCAAACGGTGAGCGGCTTCGCCATCGTTGACGCCTGGCTTTCTGATTCGGTCTGGCGCGACGAAATGATCGTAAGCGCGTTGCGCCACATGGTGCTGCCGGTGCTCACGCTGGCCGTCGCGCCCACGACAGAAGTGATCCGCCTGATGCGTATCAGCACCATCGAAGTCTTCGAGCAAAACTATGTTAAAGCCGCGGCCACGCGCGGACTGTCTCGTCTGACGATTTTGCGCCGCCACGTGCTGCACAATGCATTGCCGCCGGTGATCCCCCGTCTTGGGCTGCAATTCTCAACCATGCTGACGCTGGCGATGATCACCGAGATGGTCTTCAGCTGGCCGGGCCTTGGGCGCTGGATGATCAACGCGATTCGCCAGCAGGACTATGCGGCTATCTCCGCCGGCGTGATGGTGATTGGCTCACTGGTTATTATTGTTAACGTTGTTTCCGATATTTTGGGTGCCATGGCCAACCCGTTGAAGCATAAGGAATGGTATGCCTTACGATAACGTCTACAGCGAAAAGCGCACGCCCGGTGCGCTACGTACCGTGTGGCGTAATTTTTACGGCGACACCACGGCAATGATCGGCTTTTACGGCTGCATTGGCCTCGTGTTGCTGTGCGTTTTGGGTTCGTGGTTTGCGCCGTATGGCATCGATCAACAGTTCCTTGGTTACCAGCTTTTACCGCCGTCATGGTCGCGCTACGGGGAGGTTTCTTTCTTCCTAGGCACTGACGATCTCGGACGCGACGTGCTAAGCCGTCTGCTGAGCGGCGCGGCCCCCACGGTGGGCGGCGCATTTGTGGTGACGCTTGCCGCGGCGATCTGCGGCCTGGCGCTGGGTATTTTTGCCGGATCAACCCACGGGCTGCGGTCAGCCGTGCTTAACCATATTCTGGATACCCTGCTCTCTATTCCTTCGCTGCTGCTGGCGATTATCGTCGTGGCCTTCGCGGGGCCGCACCTGACGCACGCGATGTTTGCCGTCTGGCTGGCGATTCTGCCGCGTATGGTGCGCTCGGTTTACAGCCTGGTTCATGACGAACTGGAGAAAGAGTATGTCGTCGCCGCCCGTCTGGACGGTGCCACTACGTTCAATATTCTGTGGTTTGCCGTGCTGCCTAATATTGCCGCCGGGCTGGTGACGGAGATCACCCGCGCCCTGTCGATGGCGATTCTGGATATCGCGGCGCTGGGCTTCCTTGACCTGGGCGCGCAGCTCCCTTCTCCGGAATGGGGCGCTATGCTCGGCGATGCGCTGGAGCTGATTTACGTTGCGCCGTGGACGGTCATGCTGCCGGGCGCGGCCATTATGGTGAGCGTTCTGCTTATCAATCTGCTGGGCGACGGGATCCGCCGCGCAATCAATGCGGGGGTGCAATAATGCCGTTACTTGATATCCGCAACCTCACCATCGAAATCAAAACGGGTGAAGGCTGGGTTAAAGCCGTGGATCGCA
The DNA here is from genome assembly GCF_014895905.1 of Enterobacter cloacae complex sp. P15RS. Lineage (NCBI taxonomy): Bacteria > Pseudomonadati > Pseudomonadota > Gammaproteobacteria > Enterobacterales > Enterobacteriaceae > Enterobacter > Enterobacter cloacae complex sp. P15RS. The sequence goes on from NZ_JADBQL010000005.1 coordinate 36,934, forward strand.
TCAGCATTACCCTTGCAGAAGGCGAAATCCGCGGTCTGGTGGGCGAATCGGGTTCAGGTAAAAGCCTGATCGCCAAAGCCATTTGCGGCGTGTCGAAAGACAACTGGCGCGTCACCGCCGACCGTATGCGCTTCGACGACATCGATCTGTTGCGTCTCTCACCGCGAGAACGCCGCAAGCTGGTGGGCCATAACGTCTCGATGATTTTTCAGGAGCCGCAATCCTGTCTTGACCCGTCCGAGCGCGTGGGCAAACAGCTGATGCAGAACATCCCCGGCTGGACCTATAAAGGCCGCTGGTGGCAGCGTTTCGGCTGGCGTAAGCGCCGTGCCGTTGAGCTATTGCACCGCGTCGGGATCAAAGATCATAAAGACGCAATGCGCAGCTTTCCGTATGAGCTGACCGACGGAGAATGCCAGAAAGTGATGATAGCTATCGCCCTGGCCAATCAGCCGCGTCTGCTGATTGCGGATGAACCCACGAACGCGATGGAGCCAACGACCCAGGCGCAGATTTTCCGCCTGCTTACGCGTCTGAATCAGAATAACAACACCACCATTTTGCTGATCAGCCATGACCTGCAAATGCTCAGCAAGTGGGCGGATAAAATTGACGTGATGTACTGTGGACAAACGGTAGAAACCGCGCCAAGTGAAGACCTGGTGACGACGCCGCATCATCCCTACACGCAGGCGCTGATTCGGGCGATCCCTGACTTTGGCAGCGCGATGCCGCACAAGAGCCGTCTGAATACCCTGCCCGGCGCGATCCCCCTGCTGGAGTCGCTGCCCATTGGCTGCCGTTTGGGTCCGCGTTGCCCGTATGCTCAGCGTAAATGTATTGAAACACCGCGCCTGACAGGGCCGAAAAACCATCTGTTTGCCTGTCATTTCCCGCTGAACATGGAGAGAGAGTGAAATGGTCGAAACCTTACTGGAAGTGCGTAACCTGAGTAAGACCTTTCGCTATCGTACAGGGCTGTTTCACCGTCAGACCGTCGAGGCGGTTAAACCGCTGAGCTTCACGCTGCGCGAAAAGCAGACGCTGGCGATTATCGGTGAAAATGGTTCTGGCAAATCGACCCTCGCAAAAATGCTCGCGGGCATGGTAGAGCCGAGCGGCGGTGAAATACTGATTGACGATCACCCTCTGGAATTTGGTGACTACTCTTTCCGCAGTCAGCGCATCCGGATGATATTTCAGGATCCGTCGACGTCCCTCAACCCGCGCCAGCGTATTTCCCAGATCCTGGACTTCCCGCTGCGGTTGAATACCGACCTGGAGCCGGAAGCGCGTCGCAAGCGCATTGTCGAAACACTGCGTCTGGTAGGACTCCTGCCCGACCACGTGAGCTATTACCCCCACATGCTGGCTCCGGGCCAAAAGCAGCGTCTCGGTCTGGCCCGCGCGCTGATCCTGCGCCCGAAGGTGATTATCGCCGACGAAGCGCTGGCGTCGCTGGATATGTCGATGCGTTCGCAACTCATCAACCTGATGCTGGAGCTACAGGAAAAGCAGGGGATCTCGTATATCTACGTAACTCAGCACCTGGGCATGATGAAGCACATCAGCGATCAGGTGCTGGTGATGCACCAGGGTGAAGTGGTTGAGCGCGGCAGTACCGCTGACGTGCTGGCCTCCCCGCTCCACGACCTGACAAAACGCCTGATTGCCGGACACTTTGGTGAAGCGTTGACGGCGGACGCGTGGCGGAAAGATCGTTAGCCGTTGCGTAACCCGCTTGCCAGCAGAGTAAACACCTCAATAGCATGCGGCAGCGCCTTCTGCGGCTCATCGCTCGCGGCAATCATCAAAGCAGCATTCAGCGCAGCGCCGTTTAGCAAATGGGCTGCGACTTTTGCATCCATTTTTTTAAGCACGTTGCGTTCGATTAATGTTTCGATGGTCTGACGGGTCGACTCAAGACAGCTGTTCTGGCTGGGCCATTGCGCCGGATCGCCCAGAACGGCCGGGCCGTCAAGCAGCACGATGCGCTGAACTTCCGGAACGAGCGCCATGTTGATGTAGGCGATACCTTCCGCCAGAAGGCGCTCCCAGTCATCGTCTGCGGCTGCGGCAATGGCTTTCGCGTTGGCCGCCATTTCGCTGTCTATCTGCGCGACTACCGCCGCCAGTAATCCTTTCTTATCGGTAAAATTATGATACAGCGCGCCGCGCGTTAACCCCACGCTTGCCGTCAGTTCATCCATCGACGCTGCGGCATAGCCTTTTTCAGCAAAAGCCTTCCGCGCCGCCTGAATCATTTTTTCGCGATTTTCCTGAGCCGTTTCAGCACGACGTTTCGTAGCCATAGAACTTCCTATAAAAGCGGTATTTAAATTTGACATACGAGGCGTATGTGAATTACATTTTTTCACATACATCGCGTATGTTACTTCTCTTGCGTAACCACAACAACACCTTTGACAGAAAAGGAAATACCATGCCTCCACGTAATCCTGTCTTCCCTGCCAGTCGACATGCCCTTTATGAGGAGCATGGCTATTCGGCTGCCATTCGCTCTGGCGATCTGTTATTTGTTTCCGGTCAGGTCGGCAGCCGCAGCGATGGCACGCCTGAACCTGACTTCGCCGCTCAGGTGCAACTCGCATTCGATAATTTACAGGCGACTCTGGCCGCCGCAGGATGCACGTTTGACGATCTGATTGATATCACGACGTTTCATACCGATCCTGAAAATCAGTTCCCCGTCATCATGGAGGCGAAAAAACGGGCGTTTCCGCAGCCTCCTTACCCCAACTGGACGGCTATCGGCGTTAACTGGCTGGCCGGATTTGATTTTGAAATTAAGGTTATTGCCCGAATCCCCTCGCCAGCGAATGAATATCCGCCCCTGTAAGCGTGAAGGCCAGCTTCTGGTTGGATGAGGCGAACCCAGCACCCGGTGATATACTGCTGGAATACGCACGAAACAGCCTGATGAAGCGTCAGTTCAACGTCTTCCATGAGCCCAGTCAACGCCCTGAAGCGAGAAATATCGTGACACAAGGGGCTGTGAGTGGGCTATAATTTCGAGCTAATTTCGAATGATTTTGAAATACTGCCTGTAACGCTATGAATTACAAGGCAAAACAAGCAATGAATATAAGGATTAAAGCTATGGGTTTTCTTTCCGGTAAGCGCATTCTGGTGACTGGCGTTGCCAGCAAACTGTCCATCGCATACGGCATCGCACAGGCTATGCATCGCGAAGGCGCTGAGCTGGCGTTCACCTACCAGAACGACAAGCTGAAAGGCCGTGTTGAAGAATTTGCCGCGCAGCTGGGTTCCAGCATTGTTCTGGAATGTGACGTTGCACAAGACGAAAGCATTGATGGCATGTTTGCTGAACTGGCAAAAGCATGGCCGAAATTCGACGGTTTTGTTCACTCCATCGGCTTCGCTCCAGGCGACCAGCTGGACGGCGACTACGTGAACGCGGTTACCCGTGATGGCTTCAAAATCGCGCACGACATCAGCTCTTACAGCTTTGTTGCGATGGCAAAATCCTGCCGCGCAATGCTGAACCCGGGCGCAGCCCTGCTGACCCTGTCCTACCTGGGCGCAGAACGTGCTATCCCTAACTACAACGTGATGGGTCTGGCGAAAGCGTCTCTGGAAGCCAACGTACGCTACATGGCGAACGCAATGGGTCCTGAAGGCGTGCGTGTTAACGCCATTTCTGCGGGTCCAATCCGTACCCTGGCCGCTTCCGGCATCAAAGATTTCCGTAAAATGCTGGCACACTGCGAAGCGGTTACCCCGATTCGTCGTACCGTTACCATTGAAGATGTGGGTAACTCTGCGGCATTCCTGTGCTCTGACCTTTCCGCGGGTATCTCCGGCGAAGTGGTTCACGTTGACGGCGGCTTCAACATCGCTGCAATGAACGAGCTGGAAATCAAATAAGCCTGTAACTCTCTTCCCGCCTGGGAAGAGAGTTTTCTCCCCTCCCCGCACGTCGTTATTCCGTTCTGCTATTTGTTATCACCTAACAATATTTTTCCCCTCATCCGCCTTACGCCAGGATATTGATCGCCATTTTGAGATCAAGGAACGCCCATGGAACAACGCCGTTTTTCCGGCAAAGGCCACTGGTATCATGAAACCCAGTCGAATCATTCGCAGACGGATGTTCTGCCGCTGGTGCCTGAAGCCGCTAACGTCGACGATCGTTTTTTGCTCGATTTAGCCCTGCCTGATGAGATCCTCGCAAGCTGCGCTGGCTGGCTCACGCCTGCCCGAGCTCTCTGTCACCTCCTGTTCCCGCTTGATACTCCTGTCAACCGTCTGCACACGCTTAGCGCCTACGACAGGCTGAGTACGGCCTTAACGGTTGCGCAGGCGTGTGGCGTCCAGCGGCTCTGTAACCACTACGCGGCGCTGCTCGCCCCCCTTCCGGGCCCCGACTCTTCCCGGGAAAGCAATCGACGCCTTGCAGAAATCACCCAGTATGCCCGCCAGTTAGCCAGCTCGCCCGATGTCATCGACGATAAAGCCCAATACCAGCTTGATGAGGTTGGACTCACGACGTATGACATTGTGCTTATCAACCAGATCATCGGTTTTATCGGTTTTCAGGCACGCGTAGTTGCGGTGTTTCAGGCGCTGCTCGGCCATCCGGTACGCTGGCTGCCCGGACACCACATTCAGCCCCATACGCTACCGGTCAGCTTCCGCAGATGGGCCGCCACGCTACCCGCGGTTGAACTAAAATATGCCAGCGCGCTTCAGCTTGAGGCACTTTCACGCTGGCAGGCGGAACCGGCGCTACAGGCGCTCACGCCGGTGCTGTGCCATGAACCGATGCTGCTTAATCTGACGGGCGACATTCTGGTTAACCATCCGCAAAGCGAAGACCCCTCCTCTTCGATGCTCTCAGCCGCCCATACGCTGCTCGCCGCTTCGCCGGATCGCTTTAGCGCCGCCCAGTTAACACCCCTGACCGAGTCGGGTATCCCGCCAGAAACCGCCATTAATTTGCTCACCCGTCACGCGTTTTACGGCTGGCTGGACCGCCTGCGCGTGGCGCTCGGCAGAGAGGAATAACCGTACTCTTTACCTAAAGAGCGCTTGCTGTAGCAGTGAGAATCGCGTAAAACTGTCAGCCGCTCAATGGCTACGAAAATAGAACATTATGTTTCAGGACAACCCGCTGCTTGCGCAGCTTAAACAGCAACTGCATTCCCAGACGCCGCGTGCAGAAGGGGTCGTAAAAGCCACGGAAAAGGGCTTTGGCTTTCTGGAAGTTGACGGACAAAAGAGCTACTTCATTCCGCCTCCTCAGATGAAGAAAGTGATGCATGGCGACCGCATTTCGGCCGTTATTCATACCGAAAAGGAACGAGAGTCTGCCGAGCCGGAAGCACTGATCGAACCGTTCCTGACCCGCTTTGTCGGGAAAGTGCATAAAAAAGACGATCGTCTCTCTATCGTGCCGGATCATCCTCTCCTGAAAGAGGCTATTCCGTGCCGCGCCGCGCGTGGCGTTGAGCATGATTTCGTAGAGGGTGACTGGGCCGTTGCTGAGATGCGCCGTCATCCGTTAAAAGGCGATCGCGGCTTTTACGCCGAACTGACCCAGTTCATCACCTTTGGCGACGACCACTTCGTGCCGTGGTGGGTGACGCTGGCGCGCCATAACCTGGAAAAAGAAGCGCCGGATGGCGTGGCGACAGAAATGCAGGACGAGGGCCTGGAGCGTCGCGATCTGACCGGGCTGGACTTTGTCACCATCGACAGCGCCAGCACCGAGGATATGGACGACGCGCTGTACGCGGAAGAAGCCGCGGATGGCAAACTGCATCTGACCGTTGCCATCGCCGACCCTACCGCATGGATTGTCGAAGGCAGCAAGCTGGACGAAATGGCCAAAGTGCGTTCGTTCACCAACTACCTGCCGGGCTTCAACATCCCGATGCTGCCGCGCGAACTTTCCGACGACCTCTGCTCCCTGCGTCCCCATGAAGTGCGTCCGGTACTGGCGTGCCGCATGACCATCGCGGCTGACGGCACCATTGAAGAAGATATCGAATTCTTCGCCGCCACCATCGAATCCAAAGCCAAGCTGGCCTATGACAACGTCTCCAACTGGCTGGAGAACACCGGTAACTGGACACCTGACTCTGAGAATATCGCCGCGCAAATTCGCCTGCTGCACCGCGTCTGCCTGAGCCGCAGCGAATGGCGTCAGACCCACGCGCTGGTCTTCAAAGATCGCCCAGACTATCGTTTCGTGCTGGGTGAAAAAGGCGAAGTGCTGAACATCGTCGCTGAGCCACGCCGTATTGCCAACCGCATCGTTGAAGAAGCGATGATTTCCGCCAACATTTGTGCCGCACGCGTGCTGCGCGACAAATTAGGCTTCGGCATTTACAACGTGCACACCGGGTTCGATCCGGCGAACACCGAAGCGCTGGCTGCCCTGCTGAAAACCCATGACGTACACGTTGATCCTGAGGAAGTGCTGACCCTGCAAGGTTTTTGCAAACTGCGCCGCGAGCTGGACGCGCAGCCGTCAGGGTTCCTTGACAGCCGTATTCGCCGTTTCCAGTCCTTCGCGGAAATCAGCACCGAGCCAGGCCCGCACTTTGGTCTCGGTCTTGAGGCGTACGCCACCTGGACCTCCCCGATCCGTAAGTACGGCGACATGGTTAACCATCGTCTGCTGAAAGCGATCGTTAAAGGGGAATCCGTTGCCCGCCCACAGGATGATACGACGTTGCAGATGGCAGAGCGTCGCCGTCTGAACCGTATGGCGGAGCGTGATGTCGGTGACTGGTTATACGCGCGCTTCCTGAATGATAAGGCAGGAACTGACACCCGTTTCCCGGCTGAAATTATCGACATCAGCCGAGGCGGTATGCGCGTACGTCTGGTGGATAATGGCGCCGTAGCCTTTATCCCTGCCCCGTTCCTGCATGCCGTTCGCGACGAGCTGGTTTGCAGCCAGGAAAACGGGACAGTGCAAATTAAAGGCGAAACGGTTTACAAGGTCACTGACGTGATTGATGTCACCATCGCTGAAGTTCGCATGGAAACCCGCAGCATTATCGCGCGCCCTGTCGTCTGATAATCACCTGGAATATCGGCCATCTTCTGAACGGATGGCCGATACTTCTCTCCCGTACTATCTCCCGCAAAATCATCGTTTTTACTCACACTTTTCAGTATTCCACCGCCATGTATACCGCGGGGTGGAGAGCGCGAAAGAAGACACCTTTCTGACGAAGAACGGCGTCAACGAACGGCAGGGTTATCTTTTTGCTCAGCCATGCCTGCTGCCGAATTAGAACGATGGCTAAAGCGCTATCAGGCCAGGAATGCCCGTTAGCGCCGTTTTAGACTCATCACCCCCTGGAACCCGCAGCCTGCGGGATTTACATTTCTCACTTTCATTTAACGAATTTGGTTATTGCATTTTTTACCTTCTCTTTTGAATCAATTTTCTGCATCATTGATAATATTAACTTTTCGCTTCAGGGTGAGCTTATGTCTAACATTGATGCAGCAGCCGTGGCACAGCGTATCGATACCGTGCTGGATATTCTTGTCGCGGGCGATTATCACTCTGCTATCCGTAATCTTGAGATCCTCAAGTCTGAACTGCTGGCTGAGAACGGCGCCGATAACGCACCAGACTCCACTCAACCAAAAGCCCCGTGGGAAGTGTAACCACGTCTTTTCCGCCTTTGTCTTTTAAATGGATGCTATGAATTCCCGACAACAAATCATTTTGCAGATGGTGATCGATCAGGGACGCGTTAGCGTGGTCGATCTCGCTAAAGCCACCGGCGTTTCTGAAGTCACCATCCGTCAGGATCTGAATCTTCTGGAAAAACAGAGCTACCTGCGTCGTGCGCACGGTTATGCCGTTCCACTGGACAGTGACGACGTCGAAACCCGTATGATGAACAATTATGCGCTCAAGCGGGAGCTGGCGGAGTTTGCGGCATCCTTAGTGAATAACGGTGAGACCGTCTTTATTGAAAATGGCAGCAGTAACGCCCTTCTGGCACGCACGCTTGCCGATCAAAAAGATATTACCATCATCACCGTCAGCAGCTATATCGCCCACCTGTTGAAGGAAACTCGCTGCGAGGTGATCCTGCTGGGCGGTATTTACCAGAAGAAAAGCGAAAGCATGGTCGGGCCTTTAACGCGTCAATACGTTCAGCAGGTTCACTTCAGCAAAGCCTTTATTGGTATTGACGGCTGGCAGCCTGACACCGGTTTTACCGGCCGCGACATGATGCGCTCCGATGTGGTTAACGCCGTGCTCGCCAAAGAGTGTGAAGCGATTGTGCTGACCGACAGCTCTAAGTTTGGCGCCGTACACCCGTATACGATGGGGCCTGCTTCGCGCTTCAGCCGCGTAATTACGGATGAGCGTTTGCGCGAGGAATACCGCCAGCAATTAGAACAGGACGGCCTGACTGTCGATATTGTGAAAAAAACGGCCTGATTATCCTGCTGCGCCCGAATAAAGGGCGCACTTAAACCTTTCTCTGAGATTATTCCGATCCCTCCTTTAAGAGTTTTTACCTGTTGAAACCTTTCTAAATACGTAAAATTAATATTAGCGATATAACAGGAAGTGACTATCACCTGCGTGATGATGAAACGCCTGCGCGACCAGCTTTCACGGAAACAGAATTTAGGTATGAATATTGTCTATACTTAATATGCATTCCTTTCCGTGAATCGATAATTCAGGAGAAAGTATTATGACCTTTACCAGCAAAAAATTAGCCGCCGCTGTTCTGGCAATCACTGTAGCAATGTCCCTGAGCGCCTGCTCTAACTGGTCTAAACGTGACCGTAACACCGCAATTGGTGCCGGTGCTGGTGCGCTTGGTGGTGCAGTGTTAACGGATGGTAGTACGCTGGGTACGTTGGGTGGTGCTGCCGTAGGTGGTGTTATCGGTCACCAGGTGGGCAAATAATCACCATAACGGTTCTCACCGGTATAATAATATATTTTGTATTTTCAGGTCTGACTTACGCACGTAAAAAAAAGAGCCACGGCAATGTCCGTGGCTCATTTATTTTAGCCGCCCGCCAGTTTGACTTTCATGCCTTTGGCTTCCAGCAGCGATTTAATTAAATCGCGTTTATCGCCCTGAATTTCAATAATGCCGTCTTTCACTGCCCCACCGCATCCGCATTTCTTTTTAAGCTCAGCGGCGAGTTTTACCAGCTCTGCATCATCCAGATCGACGCCGGTAACCAGGCAAACGCCTTTACCCTTTCTGCCGCTGGTCTGGCGCTGGATCCGCGCGATGCCGTCGCCTTTCGGGCGTTCCGCTTTTTCTTTTGGCTCTTCGATGCGCCCGGTATCCGTTGAATAGACCAGACGACTGTTGGCGTCACGCATTATGCCCCCTTTTTCAGTGATGCATTAATCGCTTTCAGGGTCTCTGCCGGATGAGCAGATTGCGTCACCGGGCGACCAATCACCATATAGTCTACGCCCGCGCTCAGCGCCTGCTCTGGCGTCATGATGCGTCGCTGATCTCCTGACTCACTGCCCACCGGACGAATACCCGGCGTCACCAGCTTAAAGTCGCGGCCTAACTCAGTTTTGAAGCGGACCGCCTCCTGAGCGGAACAGACCACCCCATCTAGCCCACATTGTTGCGTGAGGCGAGCGAGACGCTCTGCATGTTCGGCAGGTGACAATGTCACACCCAGGTCGCGCAGGTCGGATTCATCCATACTGGTCAGGACGGTGACGGCGATCAGAAGCGGTGCGTCATTGCCAAACGGCATCAGCGCTTCGCGCGCCGCTGTCATCATCCGTGCCCCGCCGGAAGCATGAACGTTAACCATCCACACTCCCAGTTCAGCCGCCGCAGCAACGGCGTGCGCAGTGGTATTAGGAATATCGTGAAATTTCAGGTCGAGGAAAACGTCGAAACCACGCTGGTGCAGATCGCGAACGATTTGCGGGCCGAACAGCGTAAACATCTCTTTGCCGACTTTCAGACGGCAATCACGGGGATCAATACCATCAACAAAGGCCAGTGCGGCATCACGGTTATTGTAATCCAGAGCAACAACAACGGGAGAATCGGTAACTATGCGGGAAGTGGAGGAAGTAACAGACGTCATGACCAGCCCTTTTCGTCTATGGGCGCACAGCGGCGCGGAACAGATAAACGGCGTGCATTCTACCTGCCATCGGCATAAATGAACAGAATCGAATGCTTTTCCTGCTGAACCACAGACCGCACGGTGCTGACGGCATGAATTCAGTTATTAGTATGTTGTAACTAAAATCAGGTGTTTTAAAAAATCACTGCCCGTCCAGACCACGGATTGGCTTAATGGTGGACCACGCACGGCATGAAGGGCAATGCCAGTAGAGCGAGTAAGCGGTAAAGCCACATTTCTGGCAGCGATAGCGCGGTTTACTCCGCACCTGCTCGCCCACCATGTCTCGCAGCACCATCAGGCTCTCTTTAGCGCGCCCTTCTTCTGCATCGTTAAGGTGGTAATCCATCAGCTTGTGGAAGACGCGCATCGTCGGATGGCGCTGCAACTGACGGGTAATATACACCTGGGCGGTATCACTCCCTTCGTGCTGTTCGACGACGTCGGACAGCATAAGCTCGGCGGTAGCCCCGGTGTTCTCTTCAACGCAGCGGCGCAAAAACGCAACCCATTCATCCTGCTTACCTAACTGCTGATAGCAGGTTTGCAGCATTTCCAGCGTTTCGCTGACCAGCTCTTTGTCCTGATCGATAACGCGAAGCAGGCTTTCCACCGCTTTAGCGTAGTCACCGTTTGCCATTAAGACCCGCCCCATCATGATCGAGATGCGGGCGCTGTTGCGATCGGCCGCGGCGCCTTTCTTGAGCAATGCCATGGCTTTATCCATGTCATCGCTACCCATTTGCTGAAGGGCCAGTTCGCAGTAAAAGTGGGCAATCTCAACGCGCTGTTTGTCTTTGCCGAGTTTGACCAGCCGTTCAGCGGTATCAATCGCTTTTTGCCAGTCGCTGGTAGCCTGGTAGATTTGCAGAAGCTGCTGAAGCGCACCGATACGGAAATCGGTCTCATCCACCAGCTGGGAGAACATGTCTTCAGCGCGATCGTAAAGCCCCGCCGCCATGTAATCTCTGCCCAACTGCTGCACGGCCAGCAACCGTTGCTCATAGGTCAACGACGCGCTTTCCATCAGGGTCTGGTGGATACGGATGGCACGGTCAACCTCTCCGCGCGAGCGGAACAGGTTTCCCAGGGTGAGATGCGCCTCTACGGTGCCGGTATCCTCTTTGAGCATGTCGAGGAACAGATCGACCGCTTTATCCTGCTGATTACTCAGCAGGAAGTTCACCCCCGCAACGTAGTCACGGGAGAGTCGGTTTGCTTCATCCTGTTTTGTTTGTTGCGCGCTTCTGCGGCCCATATACCAGCCATAGGCTGCGGCGACAGGCAAAAGCAGAAACAACAACTCCAGCATATTCGATTATTCCTTGACTACCGGCACACCAGAGCTCGCCGGAATGTCAGTCGCAGGCGTAAGTTGATGTTCAAGTCGTTTAATTTTACGTTCAGCGCGAACAAGAGAAACACGAACCTTAAGCCAGAACAGGCCGCATACGAGCCAGCCAATGACAAAACCCGCTGCGAACAACACGGCCAGCAGGCTCGACACCCGGTACTCGCCCTGCGCCAGCAGATAGTTGAAACTGACCTGTTGATCGTTTTGCGCGCCCAATGTGACTGAAATGACAAAAATCGCCAGTACCAGTAAGAAAATGAGTAAATATTTCACATGACTTCCCGTTATGTGGTTCGAGCGTATAAAGCGTGTTCAACTCACTGCAATCAGCCTTATAAGCTACCATTTTAGTGGCGGGCGCGAAATGGAAAAAGTGACGCGCCCTTCATGGATTTATGGTCAAATTGCGGAATATCAACCTTCAGGTTCCGCCAGACTCCCTTTCGGCTATTTCTTGCTCCTCTTGCGGCGGCGGCGTCAGTGGTCCACAAAAACGTTGTGCAAGCCAGGTCGCCAGCGTCACCAGTATCCACGAGATCAGCGTTGCCACCACCAAATCGCGCGGCCAGTGCATCCCGAGCAGCATTCGGCTGCCCATTACGCCTGTCGCCCAGACAAGCAAAATCGCAATCGTGAGGGTACGCCGACGCGGCCACAGAAGCCCCACGCCGAGTAACGCCCAGCTGGCAGCAAACATCGTATGACCGGAAGGAAAGGCAAAGCCGGTCTCTTTTTGCCAGTGTTTGCGTAAAAAAGCCGGGATATCCTGCTGTTCCGCAAGCTGTTCTTTCACCAGCGCCCCGCGATCCTTACGCTTTAAAGTGTAGAACTCATCTACCGGAATATGATGCGTTTTTTCCAGCCAGACAACAAAGGGACGGGGCTCCTGCACGCGATCCTTCACCCATGACTTCACGCCCTGCCCCACAAGAATGGCGCCACCGAGAATGGCAAACAGCACCAGCGCCGCGCGAAGGCGAAAGCGCAGGCACCACAGAAACCATGCACAGAGCAGCACATGCGTAATAATCCCCCACGGCTGGGTAACCGTTTCGGTTATCCAGTATAAGGCTTTCAGCCACGTCTCGTTATGTCCAGGCTGCCACATCCAGCCGGAGAACCAAACGACAAGGGGTATAACTAGCAATACGGCGGCCCCGGCGGCCGTACGTCTGGCAATTGAAAGCATGTCCTCTCCTTTTTGACTAAGCACCACAATCATAACTGAATTTCATCATTCTGGTGGAGATGTCGGATCGTGCGTTTAACGTTCGTATAGCGTGGTGGTGATTAGGTGAAGTTGCCGGGCTTGTGGCAAAATAGTCGAATACAGAAAGCAAAATGGGGCACAGACACGAAACGTGTCAGCCTTCTCTGGAGAATCACATGCAGCTTAAACGTGTGGCAGAAGCCAAACTGCCAACCCCATGGGGCGATTTCCTGATGGTGGGTTTTGAAGAACTGGCAACCGGACAAGATCACGTCGCGCTCGTATACGGTGACATTTCAGGACAGACGCCGGTACTGTCTCGCGTTCATTCAGAGTGTCTGACCGGTGACGCGCTGTTCAGCCTGCGCTGTGACTGCGGTTTCCAGCTCGAAGCCGCCCTTTCTCATATCGCAGAGGAAGGTCGTGGCGTACTGCTGTATCACCGCCAGGAAGGTCGCAATATCGGGCTGCTGAATAAAATCCGCGCCTATGCGTTGCAGGATCAGGGCTACGATACCGTCGAAGCCAACCATCAGCTCGGCTTTGCTGCTGACGAGCGCGATTTCACCCTGTGCGCGGACATGTTCAAGCTGCTGGGCGTGGACGAAGTGCGTCTGTTGACCAACAACCCGAAAAAAGTAGAGATCCTTACTGAAGCGGGCATCAACATCGTTGAACGCGTGCCGCTGATTGTTGGGCGCAACCCGAAAAACGCGCACTACCTCGATACCAAAGCCGCCAAAATGGGCCATCTGCTGAGCGAGTAATCGCAAAACGCCCGGCACGTCTGCCGGGCGAGTTTTATCAGTCCAGCATCTTACGAATCACGTAATGCAAAATGCCGTCGTTCTGGTAATAGGTCAGTTCTGTTGCGGTATCAATGCGACACCGGCACTCCAGCACCTCCGTTCGACCGTCTGCGCGCGTTAACTTCACGGGCACCGTTTTACCCGGTTGCAGATTTTGCAGACCGCTGATATCAATCTGCTCTTCCCCGGTCAGCCCCAGCGTTTTACGCGTCACGCCCTGCGGAAACTCGAGCGGCAGGATACCCATCCCGATCAGGTTTGAACGGTGAATACGCTCAAAGGATTCGGCAATGACCACGCGAACCCCCAGCAGACGCGGGCCTTTCGCAGCCCAGTCGCGGCTGGAGCCGGAGCCGTACTCTTTCCCGGCAATCACGGCCAGCGGTGTCCCCTCCTGCTGATACTTCACGGCAGCGTCATAAATTGAAATGACCTCCGTATCCGGCAGGTGGCGCGTCATGCCCCCTTCCACGCCCGGCACCATTTCATTACGAATGCGGATGTTGGCAAAAGTCCCGCGCATCATCACTTCGTGGTTACCGCGACGCGAGCCGTAGGAGTTAAAATCACGTCGCTCCACGCCCCGGCTTTGCAGATAACGTCCCGCAGGGCTATCCGCCTTGATGCTTCCCGCCGGGGAGATATGGTCAGTCGTGACGGAATCCCCCAGCATCGCCAGGATCCGCGCACCCTGAATATCCTTCAGCGGTGCGGGCTCTGCCAGCATCTCATCGAAGAATGGCGACAGGCGGATATAGGTGGAATCATTCTGCCAGTCATAGGTATCGGAACCCACCACGTCGATCGTTTTCCACTCCGGCGTCCCTTCGAACACTTCCGCATACTCTTTACGGAACATCTCGGTGGAGACTTTCTCGACCGCACGCGCAATTTCACGCGATGATGGCCAGATGTCTTTCAGATAGACCGGTTCATTCTTGCGATCGTAACCAATTGGATCGGTCGCCAGGTTAATGTTCATGTTTCCGGCCAGAGCGTAAGCCACAACCAGCGGCGGCGAGGCCAGCCAGTTGGTTTTCACCAGCGGATGAATACGCCCTTCAAAGTTTCGGTTACCGGAAAGCACTGCGCCAACGGTCAAATCCCCCTGCTTGATCGCCACTTCAATAGGTTCAGGCAGTGGACCGGAGTTACCGATACAGGTGGTACAGCCATAGCCCACCAGGTTAAAGCCCAGCTCATCGAGATAAGGCGTGAGTCTGGCCTGCGCCAGATAATCAGACACCACTTTCGAGCCCGGCGCCAGAGACGCTTTCACCCACGGCTGTGGCTTGAGCCCCAGCTCGACCGCCTTTTTCGCCAGCAGCCCGGCGGCCATTAGCACGCTCGGGTTGGACGTGTTGGTACAGGAGGTAATGGCGGCGATGACCACGGCGCCGTCAGGGAGCTGATACTGATGCCCGTTGAGCACGTAGTCCACCGGACGGTGATCTTTTTGCGCGGCATTGACCTCCAGCTCATTGCTGGCGGCAAAAGCTTTCGGTACGTTGCTCAGCGCGACGCGGTCCTGAGGACGTTTCGGCCCTGCGAGGCTTGCCTCAACGGTGCCCATATCCAGCTCCAGCGTACTGGTAAATACCGGCTCGTCGCCCGGATTACGCCACATGCCCTGCGCTTTGGTGTAGGCCTCGACGAGGGCAACCTGCTCCTCGCTGCGACCGCTGAGACGCATGTACTCAAGCGTTACGCTATCAATCGGGAAAAAGCCGCAGGTTGCGCCATATTCCGGTGCCATATTGGCTATGGTGGCGCGGTCCGCCAGCGGCAGAGAATCCAGGCCATCACCATAAAATTCAACGAATTTACCAACCACGCCATGCTTACGCAGCATCTGGGTGACCGTCAGGACCAGATCCGTGGCGGTAATGCCTTCGGACAGCTTACCGGTGAGCTTAAAGCCCACAACATCGGGAATGAGCATCGATACCGGCTGGCCAAGCATGGCCGCTTCCGCTTCGATACCGCCCACGCCCCAGCCCAGTACGCCAAGGCCGTTAATCATGGTTGTGTGAGAGTCGGTGCCCACCAGCGTATCCGGGTACGCAACCCACGCCTTATCCTGCAATTCACTCCAGACGGCTTTACCAAGATATTCCAGGTTCACCTGGTGGCAAATTCCGGTGCCCGGTGGAACGACGCTGAAGCGGCTGAACGCCTGCTGACCCCATTTAAGGAATACATAGCGTTCATGGTTACGTTCCATTTCCAGGCGGACGTTTTCGCCGAAAGCATCGTCGTCACCGAAGTGGTCGACGGTGACGGAGTGGTCGATGACGAGGTCTACCGGGGAGAGTGGATTAACCTTAGCGGTATCGCCCCCGAGACGCTTGACGGCTTCACGCATGGCGGCCAAATCCACAACCGCCGGCACGCCGGTGAAGTCCTGCATCAGCACCCTGGCCGGGCGATAGGCAATTTCTCTGTCTGCATGTGCATTCTTAAGCCACCCTGCCAGAGCCTGGATATCCTCCTCGGTAACCGAGTCGCCATCCTGCCAGCGTAAGAGGTTTTCCAGTAAGACTTTCAACGACTTGGGCAACCGCGAAATGTCCCCAAGCGTCCTGGCAGCCAGCGGTAAGCTGTAGTAGTGCCAGGTTTTATTTTCCGCCTGTAACGTGTCCTTACTGGCTTCGCGTAGGGTTAACGACATAAGCTCCTCCTTAAAAACAGGGATGTCCTGACAATCATCAGGGCTGTAATTAAAGATAACACAAAGATGTCGTAACGTTTTGATAACAACCCAAATTGATAAATTTCGGAATGGTCCAACGCGAGGGATAAAACAAAAAACCCCGCCGTGGCGAGGTTTTACGATTTAGTTGAGAGCCAGCCAGATAAGCTGACACCAGAAGAGGATCGACGCTGAGAATACGCCGAGCCATGACCAGTATTTTACGGTTGTCATGTTATTTGTCATAGGGACACCAGTCTTTAATTATTTGAGGTTCCGAGGTCTGCCCTCGATCTATATTGCTGATGTGTATTTATTAAAGAGTACAAAAGCGCACAGTCTTTATTCAGACTATTTGCATCATTACGCAAAAAGCAAAATTATTGTTTTTTGGGCTCGTCTTCCGCGAACACATCAATAAAGGCCTGCTGCTGTGGCGTCAGTTTCCAGGAGGCTGGCACGCTGGTTGCTGGCACCTTACGCGCTTTGTGAGCATTGTCACGAAGCTGACATATCTCTTTTCGCACTTCCGTACGCACCGTCATGACCATATTCAACCCCAGAATTTCCAGACAAGGAGAGCAACCACCACCCAGAACAGGGCAGAGCCAAGAAAGACCGCCAGCCAGGCTTTACGCTTAAGTGCGGGATCCCTTTGCGGTTCTTCACTTCCTGACGGCATTGCTAACCTCATACAATCGACATCGCTTATCATTTAGAGACCAAACAATTGGCACAAGTAATCATCTGATGAGATAAATCCTAAAGAAACTTTAGCCGAAAAGCCAGTGAATTTACGCATCTGGGCCTGGGAAAAATTCAATCTTTTGACCAGAAATAAATAATTGAAAAGAATAATTTGCACACCTGTAAATTAGTTTCTACTTTTGTCGCAAATTTGCGACAGTAAAACCCCAATCATCAAATGGGTTATGACGATATATGACAGTCGGCGCAAATGCGGTTAATTCTAATTTAGCTTAAAGAGGAATGGCGGTATCTTTCCGCAGGAGAAAGATACCGGATGTGATTATTTGGCGGGAAGTTTGATGTCTTTAAACATCTCTTCAATATCTTCGTTGGAACGTAACGCTACGGCCGTATCTACCACGTCACGCGTTAAATGGGGCGCGAAGCGTTGAATAAAATCATACATATAGCTGCGCAGGAACGTGCTGCGACGAAAACCAATCTTGGTGGTGCTGTGGCTGAAAATATCATGCGCATCCAGACGCACCAGATCCGGGTCTGAAACAGGATCCACCGCCATGCTGGCAATAACCCCCACGCCCAGGCCCAGACGCACGTAGGTTTTTATGACGTCCGCGTCCGTCGCGGTGAAGACAATCCGAGGCGTTAATCCGGCGCGGTTAAAAGCGGTGTCCAGCTCAGAACGGCCCGTAAAACCGAACGTATAGGTCACCAGCGGGTATTGCGCCAGCTCTTCTATTGTTACTTCACCCTTCCCCGCCAGCGGATGGTCAGGAGTCACGACAATGGAGCGGTTCCAGTGGTAGCACGGCAACATAACCAGGTCATCGTACAGATGAAGGGCTTCCGTCGCGATGGCAAAATCGGCATTACCTTTGGACACGGCCTCGGCAATTTGTGTCGGCGAGCCCTGATGCATATGCAGGGAAACGCGGGGATAGCGTTCAATGAAACCTTTAATCACCCCGGGAAGCGCGTAACGCGCCTGGGTGTGCGTGGTGGCAATATACAGTGAGCCTTTATCCGGCCAGGTGTGTTCGCCTGCGACGGATTTAATGGCATCAACTTTGGAAAGCACTTCCCGTGCAATGCGGATAATTTCCTGTCCTGCCGGCGTGACCTGCGTCAGGTGCTTACCGCTGCGGGCAAATATCTGAATACCCAGCTCATCCTCCAGCATACGCACCTGCTTGCTGATGCCGGGCTGCGAGGTATAAAGGCCTTCTGCGGTGGAAGAGACGTTGAGGTTGTGATTAACGACCTCAACGATATAGCGAAGCTGCTGTAATTTCATGCCAGACCATCCGATTTAACGCACGCGACAATCGCTTAAGACGATTTAATAATAAGAAACGGGTTAACTATAACCACTATATCATTTATAGCCAGGCTGTATAGTACGGAACAAAAAATAATAACGAGGTAATAAAAAAGGGCCGGAGATCCGGCCCTTTCACAGGTAAGTTACGGTAAGAGAATATTATTTTTTGCCTTCAACCCATTTACCGTCGACAAAGAAGGCTGACCAGCCGGTCGCTTTTCCCTCTTTTTCTGCCGCCACGTACTGCTGCTTCGTTTTACGGCTGAAACGCACCACGGTTTTGTTGCCTTCCGGATCCTGCTGTGGCGCATCGGCCAGGTAACGCAGTTTCTCCGGCAGACGATCGCGGAAGCGGTATAGCTCTTCGACCAGCGGCGCACGAGTCTCGCGCGATTTCGGGAAGGTGTTAGCGGCCAGGAACACCCCAGCAGCGCCGTCACGCAGGACGAAATAGGCGTCTGACTTCTCGCACGGCAGTTCCGGAAGCGGAACCGGATCTTCCTTCGGCGGCGCAACTTCACCGTTACGCAGGATCTTACGCGTGTTTTTACAGTCGTCGTTGGTACATGCCATGTACTTACCGAAGCGTCCCATTTTCAGGTGCATTTCGGAACCACATTTCTCACACTCCACGACCGGACCGTCATAGCCCTTAATGCGGAACTCGCCTTCTTCGATCTCATAACCGTCGCAGGTCGGGTTATTACCGCAAACGTGCAGCTTACGTTTCGGATCGATCAGATAGCTGTCCATCGCCGTGCCGCATTTCTTACAGCGGCGTTTGGCGCGCAGCGCGTTGGTTTCCGCATCGTCCCCTTCCAGCACGTTGAGAACTTCGTTCTCCGGCACGAGGTTGATGGTGGTTTTGCAGCGCTCTTTTGGAGAAAGTGCATAACCAGAACAACCGAGGAATACGCCCGTTGTTGCAGTACGGATCCCCATTTTACGGCCACAGGTTGGGCAGTCGATGCTGGTGAGCACCATCTGGTTAGGCAGCATGCCGCCTTCTTCAGGATCTTTCTCAGCTTTCTCAAGCTGGCTGGTAAAATCGCTGAAGAAGCTGTCGAGAACTTTCTTCCACTCGGCCTTATGGCTGGCAACCTCATCGAGGCTGTCTTCCATCTGCGCGGTGAAGTCATAGTTCATCAGCTCACGGAAGTTAGCTTCCAGGCGGTCGGTGACAATCTCACCCATTTTTTCAGCATAGAAGCGACGGTTCTCAACGCGAACGTATCCACGATCCTGAATGGTCGAAATGATTGACGCATAGGTAGACGGGCGACCGATGCCGCGTTTTTCCAGCTCTTTTACCAGCGATGCTTCGCTGAAACGCGCAGGCGGCTTGGTGAAGTGCTGAGCCGGGACCAGATCGACCAGCGACAGCTCGTCCCCTTTGTTGACGGAAGGCAGCGTTCTGTCTTCATCACCTTTGCGCAGCGCAGGCATCACTTTTGTCCAGCCGTCGAAGCGCAGGATACGACCGCGCGCCTTCAGGCGGAAATCACCCGCACCAACGGTCAGCGTGGTGGAGTCGTATTTCGCTGGCGTCATCTGGCAGGCCACGAACTGGCGCCAGATCAGCTGATACAGCTTCTGCGCGTCCGCTTCCATATCCTTCAGCGATTCGGCCAGGACGGAAACGTCAGAAGGACGAATCGCTTCGTGCGCTTCCTGAGAGTTCTCTTTGCTGGCGTACTGATTAGGACTGTCCGGCAGGTATTTCTTACCGAAGTTATCCTCGATATAGCCGCGCACCATGCTGACAGCGTCCTGGCTCAGGTTGGTAGAGTCAGTACGCATGTAGGTAATGTAACCCGCTTCATACAGACGCTGGGCCATCATCATGGTTTTCTTAACGCCGTAACCCAGACGCGTGCTTGCCGCCTGCTGGAGCGTTGACGTGATAAACGGTGCGCCAGGCTTGCTGCTGGTCGGTTTGTCTTCACGATCCAGAACCTGATAACGTGCTTTTTCCAGCAGCGCCACGGCGGCCATGGTCTGGTCGCGATTTTCAGGACGGAACGGCTTGTCGTTGTGGTGGCTCACCTGCAACGGCAGCGCATCGCCGCCCGGCGTGGTGACGTTGGCATCCACTTCCCAGAACTCTTCCGGGACGAACGCTTTGATTTCGCGTTCGCGTTCAACAACCAGACGAACGGCCACGGACTGCACGCGCCCCGCAGACAGGCCGCGCGCGACCTTTTTCCACAGCAGAGGCGAGACCATGTAGCCTACAACGCGGTCCATAAAGCGACGCGCCTGCTGAGCGTTGACGCGGTCGATATTCAGTTCACCCGGCTTTTCAAACGCCTGACGAATCGCATTCTTTGTAATTTCGTTAAACACTACGCGGCTGTAGCGTTTGTCATCACCCCCGATCACTTCCCGCAGGTGCCATGCGATGGCCTCCCCTTCGCGGTCAAGGTCGGTTGCGAGATAAATGTGGTCTGCTTTTTCAGCAAGCTGCTTCAGCTCGTTAACGACTTTTTCTTTGCCTGGCAGCACTTCGTATTGTGCATCCCAGTTGTGCCATGGGTTAACACCCATGCGGTTGACAAGCGCGCTACGTTCATCCTTTTTAGGCTTTTTAGCCCCTTTGGTGGAGGTAGAGTCTGCGCTCTTTTTGCTGGCTGAGCCACTGGTCGGCAAATCGCGAATGTGACCAACGCTGGACTTAACCACGTAGTCATTGCCCAGATATTTATTGATCGTTTTGGCTTTTGCCGGGGACTCAACGATGACGAGAGCTTTACCCATATTCACCTTTACCTAATTTAATTCTTCCAGGAATACGCCGCACGTTGATTTCCCTTCCGCTGACGACGAGCCATTGATATTGCGACGTCGTCAGGGGATATCAACCCCTATGTCTTACCGAACGTCAGAATGGCGACATCCAGGTCATTGAGTTTTCGGGTATTTTTCTCACATCAAAGTTCATTCGTGACGAATTCCCGGTCGAATGTCAAGCAATTCTGTTGCCAGAATGACGAAAGCGCACACTGTACCTGATAAAATTCGTTACGCAACTTTATTAGCATGCAAAAGCAATTCCCGCCAGCCAATCCCCTTTTCTTATCCCCTCGGATAACAGGGAAAATTTGCCCCTGAAGCGACCCAGGCGTAGACTATTGTCACTGTTTAAGGAGTGGAATATGCAGAAAACGACCCAACCCATTGACCGAGCTTCTCTGCTTATCGAAGCAAACAAACTCATTCGCGACCATGAAGACACCCTGGCGGGGATCGAAGCGACTGGCGTGGAACAGCGTAATGGCGTGCTGGTGTTCAGCGGTGAATATTTCCTTGATGAACAGGGGTTGCCAACCCCGAAAAGCACCGCCGTATTTAACATGTTTAAATACCTGGCGCATGCCCTCTCAGAGAAGTATCACCTGGTCGATTAAAAGTAAAAACGCGAGGCATATGCCTCGCGTTTTTCTTTAGAGCAACGGCTTTTGTCCGCGCTGCAACCAGCGCAGCAGCAGGCGATCCGCGCTTTCTGCCGCACTACTGGTAAAACGGTCGAGGAGGCGCTTACGACGGGTGAAGCGCACCCCCACCAGCTCACGGCCTTCCATCAGGTTTATCAGGAGATCGTCGCTGGTACCCACTTCATCCACCAGCCCTTTCTCCTGCGCCTGCGTGCCGTACCAGTGTTCGCCCGTAGCTACCTGCTCAATGTCCAGCGTTGGGCGCATGCGGTGCACGAAATCTTTGAACAGATGGTGGGTTTCGTTCAGATCTTCACGGAACTTCTGCCGTCCCTCTTCGGTGTTCTCGCCGAGCAGCGTGAGCGTACGTTTGTACTGACCCGCCGTATGCAGTTCGATATCGATCTCTTTGTTTTTCAGGAAACGATTGAAGTTAGGGAGCTGCGCGACCACCCCAATCGAGCCGATAATTGAAAAAGGTGCTGCGACGATTTTATCCGCCACGCACGCCATCATGTAGCCGCCGCTCGCCGCGACTTTATCTACCGCTACGGTGAGCGGGATCTGTTTATCACGCAGACGCTGTAACTGCGACGCCGCCAGTCCATACCCATGCACGACGCCGCCGGGGCTTTCAAGGCGTACTACAACCTGATCCTGCGGTGTCGCCACGGCCAGTACCGCCGTCACTTCTTCGCGCAAAGAGGAGACTTCATGCGCGTCCATGCTGCCTTTAAAATCGAGCACATAAACGCGCGGCTTTGCATCAGCCTGCGGCGCGGCGAGCTTTGCTTTCGCCTTCGCCGCTTTGGCTTCCTGCTTATGTTTTTTCTTCTGGGCTTTTAGCCACAGCTTCTGTTGATGATCGTCCAGCAGCGCCAGAGACATCTCCTCCTGCATCTCTTTATACTGCTCGCTCAGGCGGGTAATGCGTAACTCACCACGCTGACGCTTACGCTGCGTCAGGTTGACAATCAGAGCGGCAATCACCGCGATAGCAATAACCACCGTCGCGATTTTCGCCAAAAACAACCCATATTGAGAAAGTAATTCCACGCGTCCACCTTGATTTAACCACGAATCTTTCACGCCAGTGTACAACAGCCCTGCGCGGGCGTCTCGCTCTGGACATTACCTCTGCGAGGCGGCTTCAGGAATCCCCCTGTTCTGGTTTAAATCTTTGCAAATTGTTAATTTCCCAGCGTTCTGTCCTGTAGACTGATTGAATTCTGACGCTGTTTCGGGCATAAAGCCGAAAAGTCATAAATAAAGGTGCAAGTCACGCTCAATGCGCCTGAGGAGCCACCGTGCATTATCAGCCACAAAAAAACCTTCTACACAACCGCATCATTCTGGTTACCGGTGCCAGCGACGGGATTGGTCGCGAAGCGGCGCTGACCTATTCTGAATACGGTGCGAACCTTATTCTTCTGGGACGTAATGAAGAAAAGTTAAAATCCGTTGCCCGTGAAATCGAAGACGCCGGCGGTACGCCCACGCCCTGGTATACGCTCGATCTGCTGACCTGCACGCCAGCGTCATGCCAGGCCCTTGCCCAGCGCATCAGCACGCATTATCCCCGTCTTGACGGCGTGCTGCACAACGCGGGATTGCTGGGCGAAGTGCGCCCGATGGATGAACAGGATCCGGAGATTTGGCAGCAGGTGATGCAGGTTAACGTCAACGGGACGTTTTTCCTGACCCAGGCCTTGCTTCCTTTATTACTCAAGTCAGATTCCGGCTCGCTGGTGTTTACCTCCTCCAGCGTAGGTCGTCAGGGCCGTGCGAACTGGGGGGCTTACGCAGCCTCAAAATTTGCCACCGAAGGAATGATGCAGGTGCTGGCTGAAGAGTATCAAAACCGCCCTTTGCGGGTTAACTGCATTAACCCAGGCGGTACGCGCACCAAAATGCGTGCGAGCGCGTTCCCCACAGAAGATCCGCAGAAGCTTAAAACCCCGGCCGATATTATGCCCCTTTACCTGTGGCTGATGGGTGACGACAGCCGTCGCAAAACCGGGATGACCTTCGATGCCCAGCCAGGCCGCAAACCGGGGATATCGCAATGAGTGAAGACCGTCATCAGCAGCGCCAGCAGCGTCTGAAAGAACAGGTTGACGCACGTGTGGCCGCCGCCCAGGACGAACGCGGGATCCTCATCGTGTTCACCGGTAACGGCAAAGGCAAAACCACAGCCGCCTTCGGTACCGCCACCCGCGCCGTTGGTCATGGGCAGAAAGTGGGCGTGATCCAGTTTATCAAGGGGGAATGGCCCAACGGCGAGCGTAATCTACTCGAACCGCATGGCGTTGAGTTCCAGGTTATGGCGACGGGTTTCACCTGGGATACCCAGAACCGGGAAACGGATACCGCAGCCTGCCTCGCCGTCTGGGAACATGCCAAAAGAATGCTCTCTGACCCGACGCTAAATATGGTGTTGCTGGATGAGATCACCTATATGGTGGCCTATGACTACCTGCCGCTGGAGGCCGTGCTGGAGGCACTCAGGAATCGTCCTGCACACCAGACGGCGATCGTCACGGGGCGCGGGTGTCATCGGGATATTCTGGAGATTGCAGATACCGTCAGCGAGCTGCGTCCGGTTAAGCATGCGTTCGATGCGGGTATCAAAGCGCAGATAGGGATTGATTACTAAAGAAAAAAGCCCGGTATCTTTACCGGGCTTTTCGATTAGCCGTTGTTATTGCGGCTGCCAGAGCGGCGATTGCTGCTGACCTGGCTGTGACGCTTCACCGCACGGCGGATCTGATTTGCCTTCATGCGACGACGATCTTTTTCCACCGCCACTTTCGAGGTGGTTTCTGGCGTCAGGCCAACCAAATCGCGCAGGTAGTTGGTCTGCGTCAGATCCAGTTCGGTATACCCACCGCGTGGCAGGCCTTTAGGCAGCAGAATGTCGCCATAGCGGACGCGGATCAGTCGGCTCACCTGTACGCCTACCGCTTCCCACAGACGACGAACCTCGCGGTTACGTCCTTCTGTCAGGGTTACGTTGTACCACTGGTTAATGCCTTCACCACCGGTAAACTTGATGGTTTTGAACGCCGCAGGGCCGTCTTCAAGCTGAACGCCACGCGACAGATCGCGCAGTTTGTTCTCATCAACCTGGCCGAAGACGCGCACGGCGTATTCACGCTCCACTTCACGACTCGGGTGCATCAGGCGGTTTGCCAGTTCACCATCGGTGGTGAACAGCAGCAGGCCGCAGGTGTTTACGTCCAGACGCCCCACGGCAATCCAGCGGGCGCCACGCAGTTTTGGCAGACGGTCAAACACCGTCGGGCGGCCTTCCGGGTCGTTGCGGGTACACAGTTCGCCTTCCGGCTTGTAGTAAGCCAGTACGCGACAGATCTGTTCAGCAGACTCTTTCACGGAGATAAGATGACCGTCGATGCGGATCTTGAGCCCCGGTACGATTTCTACGCGGTCGCCGAGCGTGGCAATTTTGCCGTCCACGCTCACGCGGCCTGCTTCAATAATGGCTTCGATTTCACGGCGCGAACCGTGGCCGGCGCGCGCCAGCACTTTCTGTAACTTCTCGCTCATTGAGCTTCCTCAGGTGTCGCCTTCACAGGCGTCGAATCAGGTCAAAAACAGGGCAGCGCCCTGCTTTGATGGCCGCGTAGTATATCTGCTTACACCCTTACAAGAAAGGCTTAACATCGCCCACGCCTTCACGAATGACTTCTGGCGCATCTTCGGTGAGATCCACCACGGTGGTCGGCTGCTGGCCGAGATAGCCGCCGTGAATAATCAGCTCCACCACCTTCTCCAGACGATCTTTGATCTCTTCCGGGTCGGACTCGGTAAATTCACTCCCCGGCAGCATCAGCGATGTGGAGAGCATCGGCTCGCCGAGGGTTTCCAGCAGCGCCTGAGCGATCGGGTTAGACGGCACGCGCATCCCGATGGTTTTGCGTTTTTCCTGCAACAGCCGGCGCGGCACCTCTTTCGTGCCTTTCAGGATAAACGTGTAGTTACCCGGCGTGTTGTTTTTGATCAGACGAAAGGCCACGTTGTCGACGTACGCGTAGGTCGACAGCTCGGAGAGGTCGCGACACATCAGGGTAAAGTTGTGGCCATCCGGCAGCTGACGGATGCGACAGATACGCTCCATCGCCCCTTTGTCTTCGATTTTACAGCCCAGCGCGTAGCCGGAATCGGTTGGGTAGACAATTACGCCGCCTTTGCGGACGATTTCCACAGCCTGATTAATCAGGCGTGGCTGCGGGTTATCCGGATGGATATAGAAAAACTGACTCATACTTCCCTCTCTTCAATTTGCTGTGGCTGTTCCCAGAGCTGCCAGACAGGCTCAACGCCCGCAGGTAACCAGAGCTTGCGCCCCAGTTCAATCCACGCGCAGGGCTGATGGAAATCTGAACCCTGTGACCCAAGCAGGCCAAACTGGCGGGCGTAGGTCGCAAGCTGCGAACGCTCATTGGGAGCCTGCTGACACTGGGCAACTTCCATCGCCTCACCGCCGCATTCGGCAAAGTGCGCCAGCAGCCTTTTCAGCCATTTAGCAGAAAGATTATACCGCCCCGGATGGGCCAGTACGGCCTTACCACCAGAATGATGAATGACATCAATAGCTTGTTTTATTGTACACCACTGGGGGGGAACGTATCCGGTTTTCCCGCGCGCCAGATACTTTTTAAAAACATTCGCCATGGTCGTCGCCTTACCGGTTTCAACCAGAAAACGGGCGAAATGGCCGCGCGTTACCGCCCCGCCGTTCGCGAGCTTACGCGCGCCTTCCAGCGCACCGGGAATATGCGCCTTCTCAAGACGTTCGCCGATCATCTCCGCACGCTGATTGCGGCGTGCTTTTTGTTCTTGCAAAAAAGCACGCATTGCCGGATGTTCTGGATCGATGTTCAGGCCAACGATATGAATTTCGTGGTTTTCCCAGAGCGTGGAGATCTCAACCCCGGGTATGAGAGTTAGCGCCAGTCCGCTGCGGGCAATCTCCGTACGCGCGGCGGGGATAGCGTCGGTTGTGTCGTGATCGGTTATTGCCAGCGTGCCGACTCGCATTTCAACGGCGCGATGGACCAGGGCTTCGGGCGTCAGCAGGCCATCTGAAGCCTGCGTGTGGCTGTGTAAATCATAAATTACGGCGTAGGTGGTATCGCTCAAAGCACTTCCCATAACAGTCTGGAGACATCCGAAGCCCCTATGATACCGACTTACCGTGAAATACTGAAATCAGGGGTTGACAACACGCCATCGAACTAGTTAACTAGTACGCAAGTTCACACGAGAAAGGTATCTGAAAATGACAGCACATTTCGCTCTGCACGGTTGGTGGCGTACTTCCTGATCTTCGGGCAGTGTCACGCGTCTGCGAAATGCAAACAGATACCCGCCCGCTACCCAGCGGGCTTTTTTTTGAACAAAATATGAGAACAACAACATGCAAACAGCCAAACCACACCTCGAACTGCTGACCTGCGAGGCGGCCTATCGCCATAACCCTACCGCGCTGTTTCATCAGGTGTGCGGCGCACGTCCCGCGACGCTGCTGCTGGAGTCTGCGGATATCGACAGCAAGGACGACCTCAAAAGCCTGCTGCTGGTTGACAGCGCGCTGCGCATTACCGCGTTAGGTGACACCGTCACCATCAAGGCGTTGTCTGACAATGGCGCGTCGCTGCTGCCGCTGCTGGATGCGGCGCTGCCTTCAGGCATTGAAAATGAACGGCACCCGGACCTGCGTATTCTGCATTTCCCGCCGGTGAGCCAGCTGCTGGATGAAGATGCCCGCCTCTGCTCGCTGTCCGTATTCGATGCCTTCCGCCTGCTGCAAAATCTGGTCACCGTGCCGGAAGATGAGCGCGAAGCGATGTTCTTTGGCGGGCTGTTTGCTTACGACCTGGTAGCCGGCTTTGAAGATTTACCGGCAACCGAGCAGGGCAACCGCTGCCCGGACTACTGCTTCTACCTGGCCGAAACCCTGCTGGTGATCGACCATCAGAAAAAATATACCCGCATCCAGGCCAGCCTGTTCACTCCGTCGGGGTCTGAGAAAAACCGCCTTGAGCAGCGCATCGCGCAACTGCAACAGCAGATGTCGGAAGCACCGCCCGCGCTGCCGGTGCAGCGCATTGAGGAGATGACCTGCGAGGTAAGTCAGACCGACGATCAATACGGCGCGGTGGTACGTCAGATGCAAAAAGCGATTCGCGCCGGGGAAATTTTCCAGGTGGTGCCGTCCCGTCGTTTCTCACTGCCCTGCCCGTCGCCGCTGGCGGCTTACGATGTGCTGAAAAAAAGTAACCCAAGCCCGTACATGTTCTTTATGCAGGACAATGACTTCACGCTGTTTGGCGCGTCGCCGGAAAGCTCCCTGAAGTACGACGCCACCAGCCGACAGATTGAGATCTACCCGATTGCGGGCACCCGTCCACGCGGCCGTCGTGCCGATGGCTCCCTGGACCGCGATCTCGACAGCCGCATCGAACTGGAAATGCGTACCGACCACAAAGAGCTGTCCGAGCACCTGATGCTGGTTGACCTGGCGCGTAACGATCTGGCGCGAATTTGCACGCCGGGCAGCCGTTACGTGGCGGATCTGACCAAAGTAGACCGCTACTCCTTCGTCATGCATCTGGTTTCCCGCGTGGTCGGTGAGCTGCGCCACGACCTCGACGTTCTGCACGCCTACCGCGCCTGCATGAATATGGGCACCCTGAGCGGCGCGCCGAAGGTGCGCGCCATGCAGCTGATTGCCGAAGCGGAAGGACGCCGTCGCGGCAGCTACGGTGGTGCGGTGGGCTATTTCACCGCTCACGGCGATCTTGATACCTGCATCGTGATCCGCTCCGCCTATGTTGAGGACGGCATTGCCACCGTCCAGGCCGGGGCCGGGATTGTTCTTGATTCTGTTCCGCAGTCTGAAGCTGACGAAACCCGCAGTAAAGCACGCGCGGTACTGCGCGCCATTGCTACCGCACACCATGCACAGGAGATTTTCTGATGGCTGACATTCTGCTGCTCGATAATATCGACTCCTTTACCTACAACCTGGCAGATCAGCTGCGTGCGAATGGTCATAACGTTGTTATCTATCGAAACCACGTTCCGGCTCAGACGCTGATTGACCGTCTGGCGACCATGCAAAACCCGGTGCTGATGCTCTCCCCGGGGCCGGGCGCGCCGAGCGAAGCGGGCTGTATGCCTGAGCTGTTGACACGCTTGCGCGGCAAGCTGCCGATTATCGGTATCTGCCTCGGTCATCAGGCAATCGTGGAAGCCTACGGCGGTTACGTGGGTCAGGCAGGTGAGATCCTGCATGGTAAAGCATCGAGCATTGAACATGACGGTCAGGCGATGTTTGCCGGACTGCCGAACCCGCTTCCGGTGGCGCGTTACCACTCGCTTGTCGGCAGCAATATTCCGGCCGGGCTGACCATAAACGCCTCATTTGAAGGTATGGTGATGGCGGTGCGTCACGATGCGGATCGCGTCTGCGGGATGCAGTTCCACCCGGAATCTATCCTGACGTCCAATGGCGCGCGCCTGCTGGAGCAAACGCTCGACTGGGCGCTGCAAAAGCTGGAACAGACCAATACCCTGCAACCGATTCTGGAAAAACTGTATCAGGCCCAGACCCTGAGCCAGCAGGAGAGCCACCAGCTTTTCTCCGCCGTCGTGCGCGGCGAGCTGAAGCCTGAGCAGCTGGCCGCTGCACTGGTGAGCATGAAAGTGCGCGGCGAAAGCCCGCAGGAAATTGCCGGTGCGGCCACCGCGCTGCTGGAAAATGCCGCCCCGTTCCCGCGTCCGGACTACCAGTTTGCGGATATCGTCGGGACCGGTGGCGACGGCAGCAACAGCATCAACATTTCGACCGCAAGCGCCTTTGTGGCAGCAGCATGCGGACTGAAGGTGGCCAAGCACGGCAACCGCAGCGTTTCCAGCCGGTCCGGATCGTCCGACCTGCTGGCCGCTTTCGGCATCAACCTGGACATGAACGCCGAGCGTTCCCGTGAAGCGCTGGATGACCTGGGCGTTTGCTTCCTGTTTGCGCCGAAGTACCACACCGGTTTCCGCCACGCGATGCCGGTTCGCCAGCAGCTTAAAACCCGCACGCTGTTTAACGTGCTCGGTCCCCTCATTAACCCGGCGCACCCGCCGCTGGCGCTGATTGGCGTTTACAGCCCGGAGCTGGTGCTGCCGATTGCCGAGACGCTGCGCGTTCTGGGTTACAAACGTGCCGCCGTGGTACATAGCGGCGGAATGGATGAGGTTTCTCTGCATGCGCCTACGCTGGTGGCCGAACTGAATAACGGTGAAGTGCTGAACTATCAGCTTGAGGCCGCTGACTTCGGGTTGACCCCGTATCATCAGGATGCGCTGGCTGGCGGTACGCCGGAAGAAAACCGTGACATTCTCACGCGCTTATTACAAGGTAAAGGTGAGGCTGCCCATGAGGCCGCCGTGGCGGCCAACGTTGCCATGCTGATGCGTTTACATGGCGAGGAAGATCTGAAAGCCAACGCCCAAAAAGTTCTGGACGTACTGCGCTCCGGTGCAGCTTACGATCGCGTTACCGCACTTGCGGCAAGAGGGTAAATAATGCAGACCGTTTTAGCGAAAATCGTCGCCGATAAGGCCATCTGGGTGGAAGCCCGCAAGCAACAGCAGCCGCTTGCCAGTTTCCAGAATGACGTCGTGCCGAGCAGCCGTCGTTTCTATGATGCCCTCCGGGGCGCGCGCACTGCGTTTATTCTGGAGTGTAAAAAAGCGTCTCCGTCCAGGGGTGTGATCCGTGACGATTTCGACCCGGCGCGTATTGCCGGTATCTACAAGCATCATGCGTCTGCCATCTCCGTGCTGACGGATGAAAAATATTTCCAGGGCAGCTTTGATTTTCTGCCCGTCGTCAGCGGCATCGCCCCGCAGCCGATTCTGTGCAAAGACTTTATTATCGACCCGTATCAGATTTGGCTGGCGCGTTTTTATCAGGCCGATGCCTGCCTGCTGATGCTCTCCGTGCTCAATGACGAACAGTATCGCCAGCTCTCCGCCGTCGCGCATAGCCTGAACATGGGCGTGCTGACCGAAGTGAGCAACGAAGAGGAGCTGGAGCGCGCCATCGCGCTGGAGGCGAAAGTGGTCGGCATTAACAACCGCGATCTGCGCGACCTGTCAATTGACCTCAACCGCACGCGCCAGCTTGCGCCGCGTCTGGGCGCGGGCGTCACGGTGATTAGCGAATCCGGAATTAACCGCTACGCTCAGGTGCGCGAGCTGAGCCACTTTGCCAACGGTTTCCTGATCGGCTCCGCGATGATGGAACACGACGATCTCAATGCTGCCGTGCGCCGCGTGCTGTTGGGTGAGAACAAAGTCTGCGGCCTGACCCGCGAACAGGACGCGCAGGCCGCGTATGAAGCGGGCGCCATCTATGGAGGCCTGATCTTTGTTGAGTCCTCTCCTCGCGCGGTTAATGAAGAGCAGGCGCGCAGGGTGATTGCGGCTGCACCACTCAGCTATGTGGGCGTATTCCGCAATGCGGATATCACCGACATTGCAGCAAAAGCGGACGCGTTATCCCTGAGCGCGGTCCAGCTGCATGGCGACGAAGATCAGGCGTATATCGATGCTCTGCGACATGTTCTGGCGCCTGAGGTTCAGATCTGGAAAGCGCAGAGCGTCGGTGACACCCTGCCCGCGCGTAACCTGAATCATGTTGATAAATACGTGCTCGATAACGGTCAGGGCGGTACGGGGCAACGCTTCGACTGGTCGCTGCTGCGTGGAACAGCGCTGGACAATGTCCTGCTGGCGGGGGGATTAAGCCCCGATAACTGTGTGGAAGCGGCCAAAACCGGCTGCGCCGGCCTCGATTTCAATTCAGGCGTAGAGTCCCAACCGGGCATAAAAGACGCCAGCAAGCTGGCATCGGTATTCAAAACTCTGCGTGCATATTAAGGAAGAGAAGATGACGACATTACTTAACCCGTATTTTGGTGAGTTCGGTGGGATGTACGTCCCACAAATCCTGATGCCCGCGCTGCGCCAGCTGGAAGAAGCGTTCGTGAGCGCGCAAAAAGATCCGGCGTTTCAGGCGGAGTTTACCGACCTGCTGAAAAACTACGCGGGCCGTCCGACGGCGCTGACCAAATGCCGTAACCTGACCGAAGGCACAAAAACCACGCTCTACCTTAAGCGTGAAGATTTGCTGCACGGCGGCGCGCACAAAACTAACCAGGTGCTGGGCCAGGCGCTGCTCGCTAAGCGCATGGGTAAAACCGAAATTATCGCTGAAACCGGTGCGGGCCAGCACGGCGTGGCTTCTGCCCTCGCCAGCGCCCTGCTCGGCCTGAAGTGCCGCATCTATATGGGTGCCAAAGACGTTGAGCGCCAGTCGCCGAACGTGTTCCGTATGCGTCTGATGGGCGCGGAGGTGATCCCGGTGCACAGCGGCTCCGCCACGCTGAAAGATGCCTGTAACGAAGCGCTGCGCGACTGGTCTGGCAGTTACGAAACCGCCCACTATATGCTCGGCACCGCGGCGGGCCCGCACCCGTTCCCGACCATCGTGCGCGAATTCCAGCGCATGATCGGTGAAGAGACCAAAGCGCAGATCCTTGAAAAAGAGGGTCGCCTGCCGGATGCGGTGATTGCCTGCGTCGGCGGCGGTTCCAACGCCATCGGCATGTTTGCCGATTTTATCGACGAAACCCGCGTTGGGCTGATTGGCGTCGAGCCTGCCGGTCATGGCATTGAAACGGGCGAGCACGGCGCGCCGCTGAAGCATGGCCGCGTGGGGATCTACTTCGGTATGAAAGCCCCGATGATGCAGACTGACGAAGGGCAGATCGAAGAGTCTTACTCGATTTCTGCCGGGCTGGATTTCCCGTCCGTTGGGCCACAGCACGCCTTCCTGAACAGCACGGGGCGCGCAGATTACGTCTCCATCACCGATGACGAAGCGCTGGAGGCCTTCAAAACGCTGTGCCGCAATGAAGGGATCATCCCGGCGCTGGAGTCTTCCCACGCCCTTGCGCACGCGCTGAAAATGATGAAGGAAAACCCGGAAAAAGAGCAGCTGCTGGTGGTGAACCTTTCCGGCCGCGGGGATAAAGATATCTTTACCGTTCACGATATTCTGAAAGCACGAGGGGAAATTTGATGGAACGCTACGACAACGTATTTGCACAGCTGAAGGCCCGCCAGGAAGGCGCGTTCGTTCCCTTCGTGACGCTGGGCGACCCCGGCCCCGAGCAGTCGCTGAAAATTATTGACACCCTGATCGCAGCCGGTGCCGACGCGCTGGAGCTGGGTATTCCCTTCTCCGATCCGCTGGCGGATGGCCCAACCATCCAGAACGCCACCCTGCGCGCCTTTGCGGCAGGCGTGACGCCGACCCAGTGCTTTGAAATGCTGGAGGCGATCCGCCAGAAACACCCGACCATCCCGATTGGCCTGCTGATGTACGCCAACCTGGTCTTCAGCCGCGGTATTGATGCATTTTACGCCGAGTGCGCCCGCGTGGGTGTCGACTCCGTGCTGGTGGCTGACGTGCCCGTTGAAGAGTCCGCGCCGTTCCGTCAGGCGGCGATGCGCCACAACGTCGCGCCGATTTTCATCTGTCCGCCGAATGCCGATGACGACCTGTTGCGCCAGATTGCCTCTTACGGACGAGGGTACACCTACCTGCTCTCCCGTGCGGGCGTGACCGGCGCGGAGAACAAAGCCGCGCTGCCGCTGCATCACCTGGTGGAGAAGCTGGCAGAATACCATGCCGCTCCACCGCTTCAGGGCTTCGGGATTTCGTCTCCGGATCAGGTTACTGCGGCCATTGACGCGAAGGCCGCCGGGGCCATTTCCGGTTCGGCTATCGTTAAAATTATTGAGAAGAACGTGGATAAACCTGAGCAGATGCTGGCTGAGCTGAAAACGTTCGTCACATCCATGAAGGCGGCCACGCGCAGGACGTAACCGTTACAACCGTCTGGCCCCGGCGCCAGGCGGTTTTCCCCCCTTGCTCCCTGAGAGCAACCTGTCAAAATTGATCCTGTCGATATTTTCGGTGTGAATGACTTTCCAATCGTTCGCGTAAGCGTATGATCTGGGCTCTTTTTAGCGTTATCCTTCTGAGTTCAGAGGTTATTCATGTCCTGGCATTACTTCAAGCAGACTTACCTGGTTAAGTTCTGGTCACCTGTTCCGGCCGTTATCGCGGCAGGCATTCTCTCTACTTATTATTTCGGTATTACCGGCACCTTCTGGGCCGTTACGGGCGAGTTTACCCGCTGGGGTGGACAGCTATTGCAGCTTGCTGGCGTTCATGCCGAAGAGTGGGGCTACTTTAAGCTGATCCATCTTGAGGGCACACCGCTGACCCGCGTTGACGGGATGATGATCATCGGCATGTTCGGCGGCTGTTTTGCGGCCGCGCTGTGGGCCAACAACGTTAAGTTACGCATGCCGAAAAGCCGCATCCGCATTATGCAGGCCGTGGTCGGCGGCATCATAGCCGGGTTTGGCGCCCGCCTGGCGATGGGCTGTAACCTTGCCGCGTTCTTTACCGGTATTCCGCAGTTCTCGCTGCATGCGTGGTTCTTTGCCGTCGCCACCGCCATCGG
Organism: Enterobacter cloacae complex sp. P15RS; assembly: GCF_014895905.1. NCBI lineage: Bacteria > Pseudomonadati > Pseudomonadota > Gammaproteobacteria > Enterobacterales > Enterobacteriaceae > Enterobacter > Enterobacter cloacae complex sp. P15RS. The sequence goes on from NZ_JADBQL010000005.1 coordinate 71,240, forward strand.
CTCATACTTCGGCGCAAAGTTCACCCTGCTGCCGCTGTTCCGCATTCCGGTGAAAATGACGAAAGTGAGCGCTGCCTCTCCGTTGACTCAAAAGCCCGATCAGGCCCGTCGTCGCTTCCGCCTCGGTATGCTGGTCTTTTTTGCCATGGTTGTCTGGGCGATGTGCACGGCGATGAATCAGCCAAAACTAGGCCTGGCAATGCTGTTCGGCGTCGGTTTCGGCCTGCTGATTGAACGCGCGCAGATCTGCTTTACCTCCGCGTTTCGCGATATGTGGATCACCGGACGAACGATGATGGCGAAGGCAATCATTGCCGGTATGGCGGTCAGCGCGATCGGCATCTTTAGCTATGTGCAGCTTGGCGTGGAGCCGAAAATCATGTGGGCCGGTCCTAATGCAGTCATTGGCGGATTGCTGTTTGGTTTTGGCATCGTGCTGGCCGGCGGGTGCGAAACCGGCTGGATGTATCGCGCCGTGGAAGGCCAGGTGCATTACTGGTGGGTTGGTCTGGGTAACGTGATTGGCTCAACCCTCCTGGCGTACTACTGGGATGACGTCTCTCCGGTGCTGGCAACCAACTGGGACAAGGTCAATCTGCTGAATACCTTTGGTCCACTCGGGGGGCTCATGGTGACCTACGCCCTGCTGCTTGTCGCCTTCTTGCTGGTGGTTGCACAAGAGAAGCGTTTCTTCCGCCGGGCTACCGTCAAAACTGAAACTCAGGAGAATGCCGCATGAAAGAGATCGTGCCTGACTATCGTCTCGATATGGTGGGTGAACCCTGCCCTTACCCGGCCGTCGCCACGCTTGAGGCGCTACCGCAGCTTAAAAAAGGTGAAATTCTGGAAGTGGTGAGCGATTGCCCCCAGTCCATCAACAACATTCCGCTTGATGCTAAAAACCACGGCTATACCGTGCTGGATATCCAGCAGGACGGGCCAACCATACGGTATTTGATTCAGAGGTAGCTCTCAGGTACGAAAAAGGCCTCTACGGGAGGCCTTGTTTCAACTTGCTGGCTTTAGCCACCGTCGCCTTTTGAGTTTCGGGAGGCATGAATGGGTGGTGAGGCGGGTTCCGCAAACTGAACAGACCGCACCGTGAGGTTGGCTGTGCGTCGGGCTAAACGTGGTGAAATAAAACTGTTTGCCTGCGCATACCGGACACTCAAATTTGATGTTGGGGATATCCCCTCCAGCCAGATGTATGGAAGAACCACCATACAGCAATTCACGGACTTACAGGGATATATCGTCCCCGCGAGAACACAAGGCGAGGAAGACTTAACATAGGCTTTTGAAACTTAACTCTTATTGATCCACAGCAACAGGAAAGATTTACACTTAAGTAAAATCTTACGTCTGGTTTGAGTAGGGTTTTGACGCGTTGATGTTTTTTAGATGTTTTGGATTTTTGCTTGTTTTTATCTCGTTTCACGCTTCGTCTTTGAATTTCTCATCGACGTTTTTGCGGCTGAACTGCCCGGAACGCGGCCTGGTCGAAATTATTCTGCACGTCTACGACCACACCCAGGAAAAGTGGCCCGGGCATTTTGAAACCGGCGCTGGCCATAAGCGTGTCGGCGATACCGAAATTATTCCCTTTGCAAACGGGGATGTTCTGTTCCACTCCATTTCACGCGATGCGTTCAGCTACCTGTATGATGGCGAATCGACGCTCAGCCACTGCATGAAGCTGGACGAACGCCCCGTTTATCCGTCCTTTTGACGTCCGGCACTGGCCGCTGTGCGGCCAGTTTTAACCGAATCAGAAACGGTAACCCGCAGAGAACATAAACACCCACGGATCCAGACGGGTACTGATACTCTGCTGCTCTCCGCCCGCCTTGAAGCGAACGTCGGTATCAATATCCATGTACCAGACCGAGGCGTTGATCAGCCAGTCGCGGTTGATCAGATAGTCCAGCCCCACCTGCCCCGCCACGCCCCAGGAGTCCTTCAGGCTGAGATCGGAAAGCCCGGCCGCTTTCCCGGTATCGTTAAATTTCTCGTCAAAGAAGGTGGTGTAGTTAACGCCCGCGCCAATATAGGGGCGCACCTTGCTGCTGGAATCCCCAAAGTACCATTGCGCCATCAGCGTTGGCGGCAAATGGTGCACCGTGGCAATGTCGCCGGTCGGTCCCAAACCGACGCGGTGACGAAACGGCGTGGCGGCAAGAAGCTCAACGCCCACGTTATCCGTTGCCATATAGGTAAAGGTCAAGCCTAGCTGAGTGTTATTGCTGACGTTGAAACCGCCCATCCCCAGTACGCTGTCTGAGCCTTCCGTTGGGCGCACCGTTGCCGAACCGGCACGGATAAAGAATTCACCTGCTTCATGCGCGTACGCGCCGCCAGAGAGACTGCTTAAGATAAGGGCTGCCACCGCTAATTTTTTCATATCCGCTCCATCGTTGTGGTTTTAATTGCGGAGGAGAATATACTCACAAAAGAGTAATAAGTGATCTAACACAGATCACATTAAAACCAGTAAGTTAACATTCATTGATCTAGGTTAATTTTTGGTGACGCCATATAAAGCAATAAGTTGTTACCACGTCAATTTCTGGCATTTCTCGGTTACAAAAATTTCTGCTTTTCCTCACTTGCGCTTGCAGTAGCGGCTGGACAATTTCTCGCTCTCACAGTCTGATTGGGTGGGTCCTTCTTTTGCAGCTTTACAAAGATATGCTTTTCCATACAAGCCTTGATGCTGCCACCAGCGCCATATCCGGTGTACAATTGCCGGCTAATTAACACCTGCAATACTCAAGGAGAGTGCATGTCTATCACGGCGAAGTCTGTCTACCGTGACACGGGAAACTTTTTCCGCAATCAGTTCATTACTTTTTTACTGATCGCGTTGTTATGCGCCTTTATTACGGTGGTGCTGGGTCATGCGTTCTCACCCAGTGATGAACAGATTGCCACGCTGAGCCAGGGGGATCATCTTGCAGGCAGCGCGGGGTTGTTTGACCTTGTGCAGAATATGACGCCAGAACAACAGCAAATCTTGCTGCGCGCCTCTGCGGCATCGACCTTCTCGGGCCTGATTGGCAATGCCATTCTGGCCGGAGGCGTGCTGCTGATGATCCAGCTGGTGTCTGCCGGGCAACGCGTCAGCGCGTTACGTGCAATCGGTGCCAGCGCGCCGGTGCTGCCCAAGCTGTTTATCCTCATCTTCCTGACCACACTGCTGGTCCAGATGGGGATAATGCTGGTTGTCGTTCCTGGCGTGTTGCTGGCTATCGTTCTTTCATTCGCGCCAGTCATGGTGGTGCAGGACAAAATGGGCATTTTCACCGCCATGCGTAGCAGCATCAGGCTCGCGTGGGCAAATATGCGACTGGTCGCGCCGGCCGTTATCAGCTGGTTACTGGCCAAAACGCTGCTACTGCTGTTTGCGCCGAATTTCGCGGTGTTAACGCCAAACGTCGGTGCGGTTGTCGCCAATACGCTGAGCAACCTGATTTCAGCCGTGCTGCTGGTCTATTTGTTCCGCCTGTACATGTTAATTCGTCAGTAACCGGGATCGCAGAATGAAGCAGTTTCTTGATTTTTTACCGCTGATCGTATTTTTCGCTTTTTATAAGCTGTACGACATTTATGCCGGCACGCTGGCGCTGATTGTGGCCACGGCTGTGGTGCTGATTTATAGCTGGGTTCGCTACCGCAAGGTTGAGAAGATGGCGCTCATCACCTTCCTGATGGTGGCGGTGTTTGGCGGCCTGACGCTGTTCTTCCACAATGATGAATTCATCAAGTGGAAGGTCACGGTGATTTATGGCCTGTTTGCGGGCGCGCTGCTCATCAGCCAGTGGGTGATGAAAAAGCCGCTGATCCAGCGCATGCTGGGCAAAGAGCTGACGCTGCCTCAGGCAGTCTGGGGGCGTCTGAACCTGGCCTGGGCGCTGTTCTTTATCCTGTGCGGTCTTGCCAATATCTACATCGCTTTCTGGCTGCCGCAGAATATCTGGGTCAACTTCAAGGTATTTGGCCTGACGGCCCTGACGCTCGTGTTTACGCTGCTAAGCGGCGTGTACATCTACCGGCACATGCCGCAGGACGATAAGCAGTAACCCTACGGGCCGGATCGCAATGCGATCTGGCCTTTTTTCACTTTCCTTTCACATTCCGCCCCCCTTCTTCAAAAATGACTGAATCATGAAGATTTTGTGGAGATTGCTCTCTTCTCATTGTAATGAGAATCACTATCATTAATATTCGTCATCGCATTTTAACAAATGGAAATGAGTTGATGAAAAGCATAATAAGATTTGCCCCCGCTTCACTTACGTTGGCCATCCTTGCGGCACTGGGCCAGGGCGCGCATGCAGCAGAAGAGACTCTCGACGACGGTGAAACCATGGTGGTTCAGGCGACGGCTGAAGAGGCGCTGAAGCAGCAGCCTGGCGTCTCGGTTATTACGGCGAAGGACATCGAAAAGGATCCGCCGGTAAACGATCTTTCTGAAATCATTCGTAAAATGCCCGGGGTAAACCTCACCGGCAACAGCGCGACGGGCAGCCGCGGCAACAACCGCCAGATCGATATTCGCGGTATGGGGCCGGAAAATACCCTGATCCTGATTGACGGCGTGCCGGTGACATCCCGTAACTCGGTGCGCTACAGCTGGCGCGGCGAGCGCGACACCCGCGGGGACACCAACTGGGTTCCGCCAGAAATGGTCGAGCGCATTGAAGTGCTCCGCGGGCCTGCCGCCGCTCGCTATGGCTCCGGGGCTGCCGGTGGCGTCGTCAACATCATTACCAAACGCCCGACCAACGACTGGCACGGCTCGCTCTCGCTTTACACCAACCAGCCTGAAAATGATAAAGAGGGAGCGACAAAACGCGCTAACTTCGATCTGAGCGGTCCTCTCGCAGGCGATGCGTTAACGATGCGCCTTTACGGGAACATTAACAAAACCGACGCGGACGCCGAGGATATTAACACTGCGCAAAACGGCTCTTACGCCGCCGGACGCGAAGGCGTACGAAATAAAGACATCAACGCCCTTCTCTCCTGGAAACTCACACCGCAGCAAATTATCGACTTCGACTACAGCTACAGCCGCCAGGGCAATATCTACGCGGGCGATACGCAGTACAGCAACGGCAACGTCAGCCCTGGTGGCCTGGTATCGTCCCTGTACGGTCACGAAACTAACCGTATGTACCGCCAGTCATACGGCATCACGCACAACGGCATCTGGGACTGGGGCCAGTCGAAGTTTGGCATCTATTACGAGAAAACTAACAACACCCGCTTGCAGGAAGGGTCAACGGGCAGAGTTGAGGGTATGATCAACAGCGACAAGTACGACACCAGCCGGCTTGAGTCGTACCGTTCCACAGGCGAGCTGAACATTCCGCTGTTCTGGCTGGTGGACCAGACGCTGACCATCGGCGCGGAGTGGAACCGCGATGAGCTCAACGACCCGGCGTCAATGCAGGCGACGGACGTGTCGGGAGAAGTGATTAACGGCGTTTCCGGCACCGCTTCCGAGCGCAACAGCAAAAACAGCGCCGATCTCACCGGGATCTATCTTGAGGACAATATTGAAGCGCGTCAGGGGACCAACCTGATCCCGGGGATCCGCTTCGATTATCACAATAAATTTGGCAGCAACTGGAGCCCAAGCCTTAACGTTTCACAGGATTTAGGCGACATGTTCAAGGTGAAGGCGGGTATCGCTCGGGTATTTAAAGCGCCGAACCTGTATCAGTCCAGCGAAGGCTATCTGCTTTCCACCCGCGGGAACGGTTGTCCGAACAACATTTCCGAGGGAAGCTGCTACCTGTTAGGCAACCCGGATCTGGATCCGGAAATCAGCGTGAACAAAGAGATCGGCCTGGCCTTTGCCCTGAAAGGCTACGAGGCTGGAATTACCTGGTTCCGCAACGATTACAAAAACAAGATCGTTTCAGGAACGGACGTGCTGGGGCAGACAAGCAACGACGTAAATATCCTGCAATGGGAGAACGGCGGCAAGGCCGTTGTTGAAGGGCTGGAAGGCAACCTCACCGTGCCGGTTATTCGCGACACGCTGACCTGGCGTACCAATGCGACATATATGATCCAGTCTGAAAGTAAAGACACCGGCAACCCGCTGTCGATTATCCCCAAATATACCGTCAACACCATGCTGGACTGGGAAGTTAACAGTAAGCTTTCAGCCAACGTAAGCTGGACGATGTATGGCCGCCAGAAGCCCAGAGAGAACGCTGAAATCCGCAAAGAGGAGAATGCGATGTCCAACAGAGAGATCGGCGCGTATTCCATCGTGGGTATCGGCAGTAATTATCAGTTGACCAAAAACCTGCGCCTGAATGCCGGCATCAGCAACCTCTTTGACAAGCAGATTTACCGTGAAAATGACGGTGCATCGACCTATAACGAACCGGGCCGCGCGTATTACGCCGGCGTAACCATGTCCTTCTGACCCTCAGGCGCCCGCGCTGCGGGCGCTCACCCTATTCTCTCCAGCCAGAAATCATAGTAGCATCCCGCCTGAAGTCTTCAGTTACGAGTTTAAAAACAATGACAACAATTGACGCCCCACAGGGCGAACTGGTTTTACGCACACTGGCAATGCCCGCTGACACCAATGCCAATGGTGATATTTTTGGCGGCTGGCTAATGTCGCAAATGGATATGGGCGGCGCAATTCTGGCTAAAGAGATCGCCCACGGGCGCGTAGTCACCGTCCGGGTTGATGGCATGACCTTCCTGCGTCCGGTTGCGGTTGGAGATGTGGTTTGCTGTTACGCGCGCTGCGTAAAACGCGGCAATACCTCTATCTCCATCAACATTGAGGTTTGGGTAAAAAAAGTCTCTTCTGAACCGATTGGTCAGCGCTATAAGGCGACGGAGGCATTATTCATCTATGTGGCGGTGGATAGCGACGGGAAACCGCGCCAGCTTCCCCGGAGCTAAGCTTCAGGTATAAAAAAAGCCTCCTTGCGGAGGCTTTTTTTTGCCGTTATTCCATCTGCGCCCCGCCGTTCAGGCGGAAGACAATGTTCACAACCAGCCCGCTGCCAGGTTTACCGGCCTCGTAGCGCCATCTGCGCATGGCCGATTTCACTTCACGTTCAAACATATTCGCCGGCTGTGCGGAGAGGATTTGCACGTTATCAACGCGACCGTCGGCGGTGACGTCAAATTTCACCCTTACGCGCCCCTCAATGCGTAACGCCTGCGCGCGCGCCGGATACTGCGGCTGATTACGGCTCAGCGCGCGCGGGCCCGCTGGCGCGGTTACCGTCGGTTTCGTCGCGGTCGCGGTGTTATTCATCAGCGGACGCGACGGCGCGGCATTTTCAACCGGTTGCGTGGCGCGTGGCTCTACCGGACGCACTTCACGTTTAGGACGCTCTTCCACCTTTTTAACCGGCTTGGGTTTTGGCTTCGGTTTAGGTTTTGGCTCTGGCTTATGGATCACCACCGGCGCTTCTTTCGGCGGCTCAGGAACTGGCTCGGGTTCGGGCTCCGGTTCAACAACGGGCTGTGGCGGCGGCGGCGCAACCTGCGGCGGCTCAAGATCCGCAGGCGATACCATGGTCACAGAAATTGGCTGCGCTGGCGCCGGCATTTCAATAACCTGATGAACCGAGGTATAGAGCAGACCCGCCACGACAGCACCGTGAATAACGACGGAAAGCAGCGTCGGCCATGGAAAGCGGCGAGGTAAATCAAGGGTCATCGAAGTCATAATCATCAACGTTAAAAAACCGAACTTCGATTTTAAATGCAAATAGCAATCATATTCAATAAGACACTTTGTCCTGGCGCAATTTAAGCGCGTAAGCGGGCAAAAAAGGGGCATTTAGATCAGGGTTTTAACAATGTAATTATCTTTACATTGCAGTCATTTGTGCTTTCACATAACGTAATTGTCACTTTCACCGGTTAAGGAGCTTTGCCGTGCTTTACGTGATTTACGCTGAAGATGTACATGATTCTCTGGAAAAACGTCTTTCCGTTCGCCCTGCCCATCTGGCGCGCTTACAGTTGCTACAGGATGAAGGCCGTTTGCTGACCGCGGGCCCGATGCCTGCCGTTGACAGCAACGATCCGGGAGCGGCAGGTTTTACCGGCTCCACGGTGATTGCCGAGTTTGAATCTCTGGAAGCCGCGCAGGCGTGGGCAGAAGCAGACCCATACGTCGCAGCCGGCGTGTACGAGAAAGTCACGGTTCGTCCGTATAAAAAAGTGTTCTAAAAGAAAGGCTCCCTCAGGAGCCTTTTCTTCATTCAGTGCAGCGACGCCAGCCTCGCCGCAAAGCCGACAAACAGCAGACCGATCAGCCCATTCCCCAGCTTCGCCAGTTTCTTTTTGGTTTTAAGGTAACGCGTCACAAACGCGCCTGAGAAAATCAGGAAGCTCATGTACATGAAGCTAATCAGCTCAAGCGTTGTGGCAAGGATCAGGAACGACGTGCCGGTATTCTTCGCGTTTACATCGATGAACTGGACGAAGAACGACACGTAAAAAAGAATCGCTTTCGGGTTCGTCAGGCTCAATACCAGCGAACGCTTGAGGATCGCGCTTGCCGGTTCGGCGCTGTTATCATGTGTATTATTCTGACGGTTAATAACGGACCAGAGCATTTTCCCGCCGAGCCACAGCAGGTAAAATGCCCCGAGGTAGCGGACGATATTGAATAACACCGGCGTGGTCTGGATCAGCGCGGCGACGCCCGCCCAGGCCAGAAACATCAGCACCGCATCACCAATAAATACACCGGTGGCGGCCAGATACCCTTTATTTACGCCGTGGCCAATCCCTGTTTTCAGCACAAACAAGGTGTTCGGTCCTGGAACCAGCACGATAAAAAATGCGCCGACAACATAGGTCCAGAAATTCAGTACACCAAACTCCGCAAACACGTCTCACTCCTTTTGCTCAAAACAAAGGGAATATCGCCGCAACGTCGATATTCCCGAAATCTGAAGTATACCGTTAAAGCCGCAGACCGCGTCAGTTAAACAACGGGCACCTTTCGGTGCCCTCAGGGTTATCAGATGTCCTGGACCGCGAACAACAGCGCATTACGGTGTCTGTTTAGCCCACATTTTCTGATGGCGTGGATACGCATATTGCGGCGGGATTGTGCTTCCAGCCAACGAGCCTTACGACGACTCACCTGTCGCAACATGCGCCAGCGCCCGACTTCAGTTCTACTGCGCTTCATGTCTACAACTCTTTCTCTAACAGAGATGCCATTATAATCCTAAGCGGGCGGCAAACCAGCGCTTTTATCTGCCGTTTTTATTTGCCAGATGAATCCTGATGCGTAAACTCATAACAATACGCTTTCAAAAGGATTTTTTATTTATGACAACCTTCTACACCGTGGTGAGTTGGCTGGTCATTTTAGGATACTGGCTGTTAATTGCCGGGGTGACGTTGCGCATTCTGATGAAGCGCAGAGCGGTCCCTTCCGCCATGGCCTGGCTTCTGATTATCTACATTCTCCCGCTGGTGGGCATAATCGCCTATCTCTCTTTTGGTGAACTTCATCTGGGTAAACGCCGGGCCGAACGCGCCCGCGCCATGTGGCCCTCCACGGCAAAATGGCTTGCCGATCTCAAAGCCTGCAAGCATATCTTCGCCGAAGAGAACAGCAGCGTGGCGTCATCCCTGTTCAAGCTGTGCGAACGCCGCCAGGGGATCGCCGGTGTAAAAGGCAACCAGCTCCAGTTGATGACCTCTTCCGATGATGTGATGCAGGCGCTGATCCGGGACATTCAACTTGCCCGACATAATATCGAGATTGTGTTTTACATCTGGCAGCCGGGCGGCATGGCGGACCAGGTAGCCGAATCGCTGATGGCGGCTGCACGTCGCGGTATCCATTGCCGCCTGATGCTGGACTCCGCCGGCAGCGTGGCCTTTTTCCGCAGTCCGTGGGCCGGCATGATGCGCAATGCCGGTATCGAGGTGGTCGAGGCGCTGAAGGTGAATCTTTTCCGCGTATTTCTGCGGCGCATGGATCTCCGCCAGCACCGAAAAATGGTTCTGATCGATAACTATATTGCCTACACCGGCAGCATGAATATGGTTGACCCCCGCTTCTTCAAACAGGATTCCGGCGTGGGGCAATGGATTGATTTGATGGCTCGCATGGAAGGCCCGGTGGCAACGTCTATGGGCATCGTCTACTCCTGCGACTGGGAAATCGAAACCGGCAAACGCATTCTTCCCCCGCCGCCGGATGGCAATATCATGCCGTTTGAGGAAGCCAGCGGGCACACTATTCATACCATTGCCTCCGGTCCTGGCTTCCCGGAAGATCTGATCCATCAGGCACTGCTTACCGCCGCGTACTCAGCACGTGAATATCTGATCATGACCACGCCCTATTTCGTTCCCAGCGACGACCTTCTGCATGCCATATGTACGGCGGCGCAGCGCGGAGTAGATGTGAGCATTATTATGCCGCGCAAGAACGATTCGCTGCTGGTCGGGTGGGCAAGCCGTGCGTTCTTCAGCGAGCTGCTGGCCGCGGGCGTGAAAATCTATCAGTTCGAGGGCGGGCTGCTGCACACCAAGAGCGTGCTGGTGGACGGAGAGCTGAGCCTGGTGGGCACCGTCAACCTCGATATGCGGAGCCTGTGGCTGAATTTTGAAATTACGCTGGTCATTGACGACGCCGGGTTTGGCGGCGATCTGGCGGCGGTTCAGGACGATTATATCTCCCGCTCACGCCTGCTGGACGCCAGGCTGTGGGCGAAACGTCCGCTATGGCAGCGAATTGCCGAACGACTGTTTTACTTCTTTAGTCCGTTGCTGTAAAACGTGCCCAACGATGTTTAACAGGTAGTCATCATGGAAATGGATCTGAACAATCGCCTGACCGAAGACGAAACGCTCGAGCAGGCCTACGATATTTTTCTCGAACTGGCGGTCGATAATCTCGACCCGGCTGACGTGATTCTTTTCAACCTGCAATTTGAAGAGCGTGGCGGCGCCGAGCTGTTCGATCCGTCTGAAGACTGGGCCGAACACGTCGATTTTGACCTCAACCCGGATTTCTTCGCCGAAGTGGTGATTGGGCTGGCGGACGAAGACGGCGGCGAAATTAACGACATCTTTGCGCGCGTGCTGCTGTGCCGCGAAAAAGACCACAAGCTGTGCCATATTCTCTGGCGCGAATAATAAAAAAGGCTGCCATCGCAGCCTTTTTTAATTAATCCGGTAAGACATTTCCACAGCGGTGACAAAACCGCGCGCCGGGTTCATGATTCCCCTGCTGACACCGCGTGCATTTACGCTGCCGTTTGCTGCCCTGAAACGCGCTGCTCATGTGGGTGGTAATTAGCCCCGTCGGGATCGCTATTACCGAATAGCCGATCAGGATCAGAACGGATGCCACGATTCTTCCGAGCGGCGTATGCGGCGTGATATCCCCGTAGCCCACGGTCGTCACCGTGACGATGGCCCAGTAAACGGAAGCATTAAGTGTGGTAAACCCGTACTTCGGCCCTTCGATTAAATACATCAGGGAGCCAAAAACGATCATCACGATGGCAATAAAGGAATAGAAGAGAATAAGCTGGTGGCGGGCGCTAACAATCGCGACCCAAAACACCCGCAGCGACGGCATAAAGCGCAGCAGCTTCAGAATGCGCAACACGCGAATCGCCCGCATTGCGCGCCAGGCAAACACATAGTTCAGGCTTATTTCCGGCCACAGCCACATAACGTACAGCGGCAGAATGGTGGCTAAATCAATAAAACCCCAAAAGCTAAAAACGTATTTTGCCGGATTTGGCCAGCTAATGACCCTGAGCACATATTCTGCGGTAAACACCAGCGTGACGATTAATTCCAGCCAGACAAAAACGTGCCACTCCTCATACGTCATGTGGTACTGCGTGCCGGCGCCGGATTCGATAAAGATAATAATGACGCTAATCAGCGCAAATAAACCGCACAGTCCTTCGAAGCGGCGACCGGAAACCGTTTGAGGATCAAATAAGAAATGATACAGCCGCTGACGGGCCGACGTGAGTAATCGCGACACATTAACCTCGAAAATAAGGGCTGACATAATGTCAGCCCTTGCGATTATAACGGGTCTACTTTCAGGCAGGAAACCGCATGTCGGAAACTGCCTTCCAGAACCGGACGCGTTTTTGCACATTCCGGCCCGGCGATGGGGCACCGCGTACGGAATACGCAGCCTGAAGGTGGGTTAATCGGCGAAGGCAGTTCACCTTCCAGAAGCTGGATGGTTTTATTCTTTTCCAGATCGGGATCCGGAACGGGAACCGCAGACATCAGCGCTTTGGTGTAAGGGTGCAGCGGATTGTGGTACACCTCGTCATAGGTGCCCAGCTCCACGGCGTGCCCCAGATACATCACCAGCACACGGTCTGAAATGTGTTTTACCACCGCCAGATCGTGGGCAATGAAGATCAGCGATAGCCCCATTTCCCGTTGCAGTTTCTGGAGCAGGTTAACAACCTGAGCCTGAATAGAAACGTCCAGCGCCGAAACCGGCTCATCACAGATAATCAGTTTCGGCTCAAGGATCAACGCACGTGCGATGCCGATACGCTGACACTGACCGCCGGAAAACTCGTGCGGATAGCGGTTGATAAGGTTAGGCAACAGACCCACCTTGAGCATCATCGCTTTCACGCGGTCGCGCACTTCCTGACGCGGCATCTTCGGATGATAGGTACGCAGCGGCTCGGCAATGATTTCACCGATGGTCATGCGCGGGTTCAGGGACGCGAGCGGATCCTGGAAAATCATCTGGATATCGCTGCGCACGTCGCGCCACTCATCCGGCTTCATCCCCAGCAGATCTTTACCCAGCCAGGCCACTTTGCCGTCGGTGGCTTTTACCAGGCCGATGATCGCACGCGCAAACGTCGATTTGCCGCAGCCGGATTCGCCCACCACGCCCAGGGTTTCCCCTTCGTACAGGCGCAGCGTAACGCCATCCACTGCTTTCAGGGTTTTGGCAGGCTGCCAGAACCACTGTTTGCCGTCTTTGATATCGAAATGGACCTTCAGGTCAGCGATTTCGAGCAGCACATTTCTTTTTTCGTCGATTGCGTTCATACCAGCTCCTCCTGCGGCTTAAAGCAGGCGCGCAGACGGCCTGGGGCAAACGCTTCCAGCGGCGGTGCGCTGTTACAAATTTCCATCGCGTGCGGACAACGCGGCTGGAACGGACAACCTTTCGGTAGACGCAGCAGGTTTGGCGGGTTGCCCGGGATGGTCAGCAGGGACTCCCCTTCCGCATCAAGGCGCGGTACGGCATTCAGCAGGCCAATAGAGTACGGATGGGCTGGCTGGTAGAAGACATCGCGTGCATTACCGTATTCCATCGTGCGGCCTGCATACATGACTAATACTTTGTCGCAGATCCCGGCAACAACGCCCAAATCGTGGGTGATCATGATTATCGCGGTGTTGAACTCACGCTTAAGCTCGTTCAGCAGCGTCATGATCTGCGCCTGAACGGTCACGTCCAGGGCGGTGGTCGGTTCATCCGCGATCAGCAGTTTTGGCCGACAAAGCAACGCCATCGCGATCATGACGCGCTGACGCATGCCGCCGGAGAATTCGTGCGGATACATGCGCATGCGCTTGCGTGCTTCAGGCATTTTCACCGCATCCAGCATTTTGACAGACTCTTCAAACGCTTCGGCTTTGCCCAGGCCCTTGTGGAGCATCAGCACTTCCATCAGCTGCTCGCCCACACGCATATAGGGGTTCAGGGAGGTCATCGGATCCTGGAAAATCATTGAGATTTGCTCGGCGCGCAGCTTGTTCAGCTCATGATCCGGCAAATTCAGGATCTCTTTCCCGTTGAACTTCGCTGAACCGCCGATCGCACCGTTTGACGCCAGCAGGCCCATCAGCGCAAATGCGGTCTGGGATTTACCGGACCCGGATTCGCCCACAATGCCCAGCGTTTCACCGGCACGCAGGTCGAAGTTGAGATCGTTAACGGCAGTCACATCGCCGTCGGGGGTTTTAAACGTCACACGGAGGTCTTTAACGTCCAGCAGTGCACTGGACCGCTGTTGCGCCTGTGGCGCGGTTGCCGTTTCAATAATGGTCATGACGGCGCTCCTTAACGGTCTTTCGGGTCGAGGGCATCACGCAGGCCATCGCCGATAAAGTTGAAACAGAACAGAGTGACCACCAGGAAGCCCGCCGGATACAGCAGTAACCACGGTGATACTTCCATGGAGTTTGCGCCATCGCTTAACAGCGCGCCCCAACTGCTCAGCGGCTCTTGCGTACCTAATCCCAGGAAGCTCAGGAAGGATTCAAACAGGATCATACTTGGCACCAGCAGGGAGGCGTACACCACGACCACGCCCAGCACGTTAGGAACGATATGACGCACCACGATATTGGCGGTAGAAACCCCACCAACCTGTGCCGCTTCGATAAACTCCTTACGTTTAAGGCTCAGCGTCTGGCCGCGCACAATACGCGCCATGTCCAGCCAGGAGACCATCCCGATGGCCACGAAGATCAGCAGGATATTTTGACCAAAGAAGGTCACCAGCAAAATAACGAAGAACATGAACGGGAAGGAGTTCAGGATTTCAAGCAGACGCATCATTACGGAGTCCACTTTCCCGCCAAGGTAACCGGAAAGCGAACCGTAAAGCGTGCCGACGATTACCGCCACCAGCGCCGCCGCGATGCCGACCATCAGGGAAATGCGGCCACCGATCGCCACGCGCACCAGCAGGTCACGGCCAGATGAATCGGTACCAAAATAGTGCCCGGATTCCATATCCGGCGCGCTGGACATCATGCCCCAGTCCGTATCGAAATAGGTGAACTGCGACAGCATTGGCGCCAGGGTGACGAACAGCGCGATAAGCACCAGCACGACCAGGCTGGCAACGGCGGCGCGGTTATGCATAAAACGACGGCGGGCGTCCTGCCAAAGGCTACGACCTTCAACCTCCAGCTTTTCACTGAAGTTTTCCAGCGCCTCGCTGTTTTTCTTACTCAACATCATGGCGTGCTCCAGTTAGTAACGGATTTTCGGATCGATAACGGCATACAGCACATCGACAACGGCATTAAACAGAATGGTCAGCGCGCCAACGAGGATCGTAAGGCTCAGCACCAGCGAGTAGTCACGGTTAAGCGCCCCGTTAACAAACAGCTGTCCGATGCCCGGCAGGCCATAAATGGTTTCAATAACCATTGAACCGGTGATAATGCCGACGAAAGCAGGCCCCATGTAGGAGAGCACCGGTAACAGTGCAGGCTTGAGCGCATGACGGAAAATAATCCGGCGCATCGGCAGCCCTTTCGCACGGGCGGTACGGATGAAGTTCGAGTGCAGAACTTCAATCATTGAACCGCGGGTAATACGCGCGATGCTGGCAATGTACGCCAGAGATAATGCCACCATCGGCAGTATCATGAACTTCAGGGCTCCGCCGTTCCAGCCGCCTCCGGGCAGCCATTTCAGGGTGATAGCGAATATCATGACCAGCAACGGCGCGACAACGAAGCTGGGGATAACCACCCCGGTCATTGCGACCCCCATAACGGTATAATCCCATCGGGTATTTTGTTTTAGCGCGGCGATAACGCCCGCAGTGACCCCGAGAACAACGGCCAGGATAAATGCAGCAGCCCCTAATTTAGCCGATACCGGGAAGCTGGACGCCACCAGGTCGTTAACGGAATAGTCTTTATATTTGAATGACGGTCCAAAATCACCGTGTGCAAGTTGCTTCAGATAATTGAAGTACTGCGTGGTAATGGGATCGTTTAAATGGTATTTCGCTTCGATGTTGGCCATGACTTCTGGCGGCAGCGTACGTTCACCGGTGAATGGACTGCCCGGCGCAAGGCGCATCATGAAGAAGGAAATTGTAATTAGAATAAATAACGTTGGAATCGCTTCAAGACAGCGACGCAGGATAAATTTCAACATTGCCCGTACCTTCTGGCGTGTGCCTGATGAATGTTACAAAGTAGACACAGTGGGGCAAGCTTGCTCGCCCCACGTATTGCCATTAATGCTTGATAATATAAAGATTCTTAACAGAAATATTATCCAACGGGTCTTTACCGGTATAACCCCCTACCCACGGTTTCACCAGGCGGGCGTTGACGTAGTAGTAAACCGGCACGATCGCAGAGTCTTTATCGAGCTGTTGTTCTGATTTCGCGTACAGATCGGCGCG